>JAFGIS010000070.1 GCA_016929495.1 Polyangiaceae bacterium
CGGACGCGTGTGGCAAGGGGTCACGCATCTACGGGAAGACGAGCCAACACGTGCTCGAACTCGCCCTCGTGCTGCCTGACGGAACCGAGTGGCTCTCTCGCCCGGTGGACCCGGCCACGCTGTCTCGGCTCAAGAAACGGCCTGACCGCGTCGGCGCCATCTACCGCACCGTCGACGCAATCCTCACTCGCCAGCAGGCGCTCATCGAGCGACAGTTCCCGAAGCTGCCGCGCTTCTTGACCGGTTACGATCTCGCACACGTGCGCGGCGCCGACGGCGCGTTCGATCTGAACCGGCTGGTCACCGGCTCGGAGGGCACGCTCGCGTGCATCACGGAGGCGAAGCTCGCCCTGGTGCCCGTCCCGGCCCACAAGCGGCTCGTTGCGATCCGCTATCGCTGCTTCGACGATGCCCTGGCGTCCGCCGAAGTCCTGGTTGGTAGCGACCCAGCTGCCATCGAGACCGTGGACGGCAAGATCCTGGAGCTGGCGCGCAAGGATCCCGTGTATGACCGAGTGGGCCATTTGGTCATGGATCCTTCGGGCGAACCGACCGAGGCACTCAATCTGGTCGAGTTTTCGGGCGACGATCTCGCCGCGGTCGAGTCGAAGGTCCAGGCGCTCGTCGCGGAGCTCCAAGCGCGATGCGGACAGCCAGGGCAGGCTCACGGGTGGGTCGTGGCGGCCACCCCGGCCGAGTCCGCCGGGCTCTGGGAGCTGCGCAAGAAGGGCGTGGGACTGCTCGGCAATGCGCCGGGCATTCGCCGTCCCATCGCGTTCGTCGAAGACACCGCGGTGCCGCCGAACCACCTCGCACAATACGTTCGCGAGTTCCGGCGACTGCTGGAGGCTGCCGGACTGGAGTACGGGATGTTCGGCCACGTCGACGTCGGCTGCCTGCACGTCCGTCCAGCGCTCAATCTGCGAGATCCCGTGGACGAGCTCCTGCTGCGCCGGATCTCGGATCGCGTCGTGGAGCTCGTTCGACGCTACGGCGGCGTCATGTGGTCCGAGCACGGCAAGGGTTTCCGAAGTGAATACAGTCCACGGTTCTTCGGCGAGGAGCTATTCGGGGAGCTCTGTCGCATCAAGCGCGTCTTCGATCCGACCAATCAGCTCAATCCAGGCAAGCTCGCGGTACCCGATCCGAGCACGCACGCTCTGGTGAGCGTGGATGGTCCGAAGCGAGGTCACTTCGACCGGCAGATATCGAGGAGATCGCTCCAGCGCTATGCCGTGGCCGTCAACTGCAATGGCAACGCGGCGTGCTTCGACTACGACCCCGACTCGGTGATGTGCCCATCGTCCAAGGTCACTCGCGATCGGGTGCACTCGCCCAAGGGGCGCGCCACCATGATGCGCGAGTGGCTCAGAGAGCTGGCCCTTCGGGGCTACGAACCCGCGGAACACGTGGCCGCCCGCTGCCCCGGGATCATCTGGGACCACCGCATCGTCCACCGTGCAGCGAGGGATGCGGACGAGTACGACTTCTCCCACGAAGTGCACGCGGCCATGGACGGCTGCCTCAGCTGCAAGGCGTGCGCTACCCAATGTCCGATCAAGGTCGACGTCCCGGAGCTCAAGGCCGAGTTCTTCGATCTGTACTACCAGCGCTACCCGCGCCCGCTCAAAGACTACTTGCTGGCGAGCCTGGAGGCGGTCATCGGCTGGATGGCGCTGTTGCCCCGCCTGGTCAACGCCTTGCTCCGGGCTCGCTGGTTGCAGAGACTGCTCTCCCTCGCGGGCTTGGTGGACACGCCTCTGCTCAGCGCCTACACCCTACGCCGTGGCCTGGCCGAGCGCGGCGCCCGGCGCTTCGACCTGCGCCGGCTGCGCGCGCTCTCGGACGACGAACGTGGGCGGCACGTCCTTCTGGTCCAAGACGCGTTCACGAGCTTCTACGAATCGCACGTGATGCTGTCCTGCTACGATCTACTGCACGAGCTCGGGTACGACGTCACCGTCGTTCCGTTCCGCCAGAACGGCAAGGGGCTTCACGTCAAGGGCATGCTACGCCGGTTTCATCGGCTGGTCCGAGCCAACGCCGACTACTTCTCCGAGCTCGGGCGTCTGGGGATCGCAATGATCGGAATCGACCCAGCGGTCACGCTGACGTATCGTGACGAGTATCGGCGTGTGCTCGGCGCTGATCCAGGATTCCGCATCGAGCTGTTGCAGGAGTGGCTCGTCTCGCAGCAAGAACAGGTACGCCAGTGCCTGAAGCGCCGAGGCTATCGTCGACCCGCGGGAACGGCCTTCTCTTTGATGGGCCACTGCACCGAGAAGACCCTCGAGCCTGCCTCGCAACGCCAGTGGCAGCAGCTCTTTGCGTTGTTCGGACTCGAGCTCGAGCTGGTTGCTGTCGGTTGCTGCGGCATGTGCGGCGTGTTCGGCCACGAAGCGTCGCACCGGGACGAGTCCCTCGGGATCTACGAAATGAGCTGGCAGAAGCACTTGCCCCGCGATCCCGAGCTTCGCAAACGCTACCTGGCCGCTGGCCACTCGTGCCGGAGTCAGGTAGAGCGCTTCGACGGCGAGCCGCTGCGCCACCCCGCGGCCGTGCTGCTGGAGGCGGTGCGCGGGAGGGAGAGCTAGACCCTAGCGCGTACAGGGAACAATCCGCAGAGTGACCCGCGTGCGAGCGCCGGCGCGTGGAAACTTCCAGCCGCGAATGCGGCCGAGGATGCAGCGCCCCACGCCGCGATAGCCCACGGGGGCCTCGCCTGCAACGAGCTTCTCGAATTGGCCCCAAGCGCTTATGCCGAGCTCGACGCTGATCGACGGGTGCTCGGCCACTTCGCCCTCCGTGGCGCGCAATCTCCGCCAGCACTGCTCGTCGAACATAGGCGTTGCGCCGTCGAGCAGCTTCTGGAAGATGCTGGGCGATAGCGGCCCCTCGGTGACCACGACTGCCGGTGTGCCAGCGGCCTGGCCCGGAGCGGCTGCCGACGCGGACGCGGCCGATGCGGGGCGATCGGCGGCTGCGGGGCGAGCTACGTCCACGTGGGTGGGCTGGGCGGATGGGTCCGGACGCTGTGTACCCGCGCTTCGACCCGCTGGCTCGCTCCCAGGACCCTCCCCAGCGCCGCGCGTGCGACCCGTCAGAAGCACCGCGCCCATGCTCAGAAGCAGCAGCGCCACCCCGCCCATCACTTTCGCCCACAGCGGCAGAGGCCGGGCTGGCGCTGGGCGTGTGTCGACTCGCTCGAGAACCGGTGCTCGCTCAGAAGGGGCCGAAGCCGGCATCGACGATCCGTGCGGCCGGGGCGCTGCCCCCGACTCGGAAAGCGAATGACTCCCCGGGCCACGCGGAGGCTGGGACGACCTGGTTCGCTCGAGAAGCTCCAGGACATCCGCTTCGCGTATGGGGCGTTCGAGCCCTTCCTCCTCCGAGATGGCGTCGCCGAGCCCAGCGTCGTCCGCGACCTCAGACACATGCGGCTTTGGGGGTGGCCGCGAGCGCCCTTCACCAGCCGATGCGTCGGAAGGTCGTGCCCCCGGCGAGCCGTCAGCCAGCACCTCGACCGAAGCAGAGCCGGCAGAGCTCGGGAGCTCGGCCGCAGGAGGCTCGGCAGTAGAGCTCACAGCAGCTGGGACCGGGGAAGGCCGCGACGACGCAGGCGCCTCCGGCGCTGGCTCGCTCGCCGACGGCAAGAAGAGTTGTGCCTGCGCGGCCGCAGGCCCCGCCTCGAGTCTTGGTGACTCGGAAGCAGTCCCGGTGATACGCGCCTCTTGCTCGATGATCGCAAGGACCTGCGGTACGGCTGTCGCGGGCTGCCACCCGTCCAGAGTCTTGCGCCAGACGAGAGTGCTCGGGGTCAGGCGTCCCTCGCGCGCGGCTCCCCGCAGAGCCTGCTCATCCACGGGGCCGACCGCCTCGTCCCGATACTCGTAGAACCACACTGGCTTCTTGGGACGTATCGATGGACGCTTCTGTTCGTGAGTCACATCATCGAGTCCAGCTGGAGGCCGCTACTATAGCCGCCCGGCGATATCCGTTCACGGCTTTCCGAGGCCACCCGTCCGTGAGCCAAAGCACTACGAACTCGACTACGTGCGTGTGCACCGACGCCAGTAGCCGCTCACTGTGCCGCGTCCGCCAGCTCACCGAGACGGACTGCCTCCCGAACCAGGCGCTCGGCGTGTTGACGCACGTCCGCGGGCCACCCTTCGATGTGCTGGAGGAACCGCTGCAGGTCACGGCCATACAGCGAGCGGCTAGCTTCCTCGAACCCCGGAAGGTTTCCAGCCACGACCCAAAGGAAGCGCGCCACGGCGTCCCTTGCGCGCGCAGCCCTGTCTTTGGCCCCATTTCGCTTGCGCGCCTCATCGACGAGGCGCCGCAGCGCGGCGGACGCCCCGCCGTTTTGCGTCGCAAGCCAATCCCAGTGGCGGGGAAGCAACGACACTTCTCGCGAAACCACGCCGAGTCTGGGTCGCCCGGGACGAGCCACCGGCGCCCGGGCTCGCGACACCAGCGGGCCGAGTACTGGGTGCCCGGCGAGTCGAGCAACTGCGTCGTCCGCGCTGCCACTCAAGTCGAGGTCGATCTGCTCACCGGTGAGGTCGTCGAGCAGGAGCACCGCCTGGCCCTGGTCCGCTTCTTCCTTGGCCCTGCGAACAGTGGGCTCGAGCGTTCCTGAAGCGACGAGGCGGTAGCCCGAAAAGACAGTGAACGTTCTTGGATCTGAGTCGGCCAACCGGTCATCCGAGGAGTTCATGACAGCCATTATGCCCGGGTATATTTCATTTCGCAATATCACCCGGGCAAAATTGTCGTTTTGCCTCTCCACGCTGCTGCAGCCAATTTGGCGTTTGCCGTCGGAGACGGATAGGTATGGCCGCATGCGTCTCGGTGCTCTCGTGCTCGCTGGCTGCCTCTGCGCTGGGGCCTTCTCTGCACCGACCGCCGCGCAATCGCAGGAGCTGGAGTCGTCACTTGCGAGTGCCGAGGGGCCGTCCCCCTGCGCGGCCGCAGAGCGCGTGGGCCGCCCCGTGGTCAAGCTCGACCGTCTGGAATTCCCGGAGAACGTCGCGAACGCAGCCGCGTACGTCGCCCACCTGAAGCGGGTGCTCCGCCGCGAGGCGGCTCGCGCGGATTGGGGCGCCGGACGTGGCGCGCGGATCGAATACCGTTTCTCCGTCACCAAGCTGACTCTGGCGCACAAAGGCGATGTGCTGGCCGTGACTTGTGCCGCAGTTGGCAAGTTGCCCAAAGGAAAGATCGCCCGAAGCCGGATCAGTTTCGGAGGCGATCCCAACAAGCCGCGCGACGTCGTGAAGCGCGTACTGGAAATCGTCGCACGCGGCGTCATCACCCGACTGGCCGAACTCGAACGCTTGCGCCGCACGGGCGCGGCTGGGTGATCCGCTCGGAACAGCGCTCTCGCTCGCGGCTCTTGGCGCCCGATTGGCAGAACGCCTGGCACTCTGACAGGCTTCGCGAATGCAGCTTCCCGGCGAAAGCACGTTACGGGCCATCGTTCAGCGGTACGCACGTCTGGTCGAAACGCTGGGCGCCGAGGTCGGAACGCGCCCCATGGTGCTCCCGACGAACGATTTCTTCCCGGACATCGTAGCAGCGGACGAGCAAGGCATGCAACGCCTCGTCGACCGCCTCCGGTCGCACGCAGGCATGCAGGACGTCCCGGTACGAGTTCAGGTTCTCGAAGAGGAAGGGACGACCGGCGCTGGCGGCTGTTGCGGGGGCGCGTGCTCCGGGTCAGCCGAGTCGAAGCACCGCGACGAAACACACGGGGGCTCCGGAGGGTCTTGCGGCGGGTCATGCTCCGGGTCGAGCGACAAGGAGGAGCTCGTGCGCCTCGTGGAAGAGGACGGCGGTTGGCGCATCGTCCTCCGAAGCACGGAACTAGGCCACGAAGTCGCTCTGACCACCCATCTGGCGCGTACCCTGGCCCGCGTCTTCTTGCTGGAGACTCTTCTCGAAGGGCAATCGATCGATCCACCCGTCGAGGTGACCACCGACCTGGCGGCAGTGGCCCTGGGCTTCGGCACCTTGATGCTGCAAGGGTCGTACATCTATCACAAGAGTTGCTGTGGCCCATCGGTCGCGAAGGCCACCGCGCTCGGCTGCGCTGACCTTGCCGTCGCTTTCTCGCTGTTCGTGGCACAGGGCGGCCACAGCAGCAGGAGCGCCGCTCGACACCTGGATGCGACGCAACGCGCGCTGTTGCAGGAAGCCCAATCCTGGATCGACTCGAACCCGCGCATCGTGACCCTGCTGAAGGAGCGTCCAAGGGCGCTCGTGTCAGGCTCGTTCTCGATGAGTGAAACGAGGCCCTGGCTCGCGCGCGTTTTCGGACGACGCCGAACCCGTGACGATGACCTCACCGGCGACGACGTGCTCGCCGAACTCGAAGCCCTCGCCGAAAAGGCGCGACCGGCAGCACGCCCCAAGCAAGCGTCACGCGACTCGAAGCACGACGAACTGCGAGCCCTGGTCGACGAGGCTCTGAACGCACCCGCCGCGGCCGACGAGCACTAGTCTATCAGGCGTCTTCTATCAGGTGGCAGTTGTTGACGGTAGCAACCATGGCACTACGTTCCGTGTTCCACGTCCCGTTGGCTTGCCACCTGAGCTTCGGATTCTCCAGCTGCCCGATGAAGGTCGCGTCGCACTCGACGACGAAACGAGACATCTTCTTCTCCGGCAGCGTCGAAGGCTCTTCGTGCAGTCGAGTTGCCAGTACTGGATCAGCCCACAGACCTTGAATGAGGATCAGCTGGTTGTTGGGGAACGTGCGATAAGGCTGGATGATCTTGGCCTTGTTGTCATCGAGCGGCTCGCCCGCTTCGTGCGGCCACGGCTCTGACTCGGACTTGTTTTCGCAGTGTCCCTCTCCGACCTTCTGCTCGTGCGCGCACGCCAGCCGATCGTAGTCGGCGGTGATGAGCGTCACGCCAATGCGGACCTTGCCGCCCTGGTGCCAGGCCTCTGTCTTCTCCGGAACGGGCTCCGGCGGCTTGAGTCTCTCGTTGATGGGAGAGAAGGGCACGTAGCCCAGCAGAACCGTTGCGAGCACGGCCACCCAGAAGCGGCCGCTGATGACCGGTGCGGGCTCCGGTTCCGCCCGCCTCGAGCGAGAGCGTCGCCTCGAGTGGGCTCCTGGGCCGGTAGTGGACTTCTCGTTCGCCTTGCGCCGTGGGCGGGTCTCGTTCTTGCGTTGCTCAGCCATCGCCGCTCCCCTTTAGCGCAAAATGTCCCCGGCTCACAGGCACTCGTGAAACACCCGCGTGAACAGCGCCTCTCCGAGGACGCGGTGTCCGGCCGGGCCAAAGTGCAGCCCATCCCGGTACGGCGCTCGATGGCCTTCACACAGTCGTTCGGGGTCGCCGCAAGAAAGCAGGGCGTAGGCGTCCACGACGTCGTCCACGCTGCCGCTCTGCGCCTGGCGCCGGATCCAGTCGTTCAGGGCTAAGGTCGCGGCGCCACGACGCGCGTTGTAGTAGCGTGAAAACCCGCCCCAGGGGGCAACCGTGACGGCCACGACCCGCATGCTTCGCTCGTGGGCCGCCCGGTACATCGCCAGCAGATCGTTGCTGATCTTGTGGACCGTCCTCCCTGCGGTCAGGTCGCTGTAGAGGTCGTTGACCCCGCCGAAGACAATGAGGTGCGTGTACCTCGGCTGGCCGGGCCCAAGGACTTGCCCGAACAGTCGTCGGCGCATCTGGTTGACCATGTCGCCGCCACGGCCATAGTTGTCGATTCGGCTCTGCGGGCACTTTCGGCGTAGGAGTTCGAGGTAGCCGCCGCCATGAGAGCGAGAATCGGTGAGAGAATCCCCGATCGCCGCTATGCTGCATGGACGACGGCGGACGCCCACCGGATCCGCTGGCGTTGGCTGCGGGCCGTTCGGGCCGTTCACCTTGGGCAACGCCACTGGCTCGGCGCGCGCTGCAGGGCCCTGGGCGCCAGCGTCCACTGGCGGTGGGGAGGCAGGCGACCCGAGCGCGTCGGGTTGGGCTCGAGCGCCGGGCCGCACCTCACAGTGCCACGCCAGCGTGGCCACGGCGACGACCGCTGCGACCGCTGCGGCTCTCGGGGAGCGCCTGAGCACGCCCCAGCGTAGCACATGCATTCACGCCGGCCGCTCGGTCAACACAACGCCCGAACAACGCCACCGTCCCGGCACGCGCGCGCTGGGTCACCCAGGATGGACGGGGTGAGTGAACGAAGCCGCTGACAGGCGGTATGGTCGAAAGCATGGGCGTATCGGCCGAGATCTACCGAAAGACACGCAAGACCCCTGACCTTCTCTGGAATCGCTGGGTGTGCCGACCTCTGGCGGCCCCGCTCGTGGCTCTCGTACGAAATACGCCCGTCACCCCCAACCAGATCACCCTCGCCGCGCTGGGTGTCGCCACTGCCTCCGCCGTCATGTTCGCGTGGTGCCCGGGCTACTGGGGGCTGCTCGCTGCCGCCCTGGTGTTCGAGTTCTCGTATGTGCTCGATTGTGTGGACGGCATGCTGGCGCGGTGGCGCAACACCTCCTCCCCCGTCGGTCATTTGCTCGATTTCTTGATGGACGAGCTGAAGGCGTTCCAGATCCTTGCGGCGGTCTCCTGTCGCCTGTTCCTCGAGCAAGCCGACGTCCGCTATCTGCTGATGGGCATTCTGGGATTGGTCGTCCTGGCCAGCGGCATTGCCATGACGACATTTCTTCGCCGGCCCGAGCTCGCCAGCCCGTCGGCGCCAACCGAACGCTTGCCGGCTCGTCCGACATGGGTCCGGAGAGCCATCGGACTGGCGGAACGCTTGGGCAAGCTACTGATCCACTATCCTTCGTACATTCTGCTCGCGGCGCTGACAGGACGAATCGAACTGTATCTGTACCCATACGTCATCGTGAACAGCCTGTATGCTCTGCGTGCGCTGGCGTCGATTGCGCTTCGCTTCGGACGGTTCAAGAACGCGCACGCGGCGGCATCCGTGCAGACGACTGCCAGCTGAGCCGACGGCTTCGCCCAGTTCGAGGCCGTCGAATCCTGCGGCGAATCACGGAGACAGGGCACTCGACCCGCCCGAGCCCAGCCAGAACGTCTACCTGTTGCTGATGCAGCGGCCCTGCTTGGCCACGCAGCGGTCAGCTTCCTTGCAGGCTTGCGAATCCCTGCAGTCTTTGTTGTTGGCGGCAATGCAGTTGCCATCCTCGATGGTGCAGCGGCCGTTCTTGCTGCACACGTCCGCGCAGTCCTGCGAGGTGACCGCCATGCACTTGCCGTCCTTGGCCGTGCAGCGCCCGTCAGTGGCACAGATCGTCGCTGCCCTGCATTCCGCATCGGTCGCCGCGATGCACTTGGAGCCGCTCCCGGTGCACCGGCCCTCTCCCTTGCAGACCCGCTCGCGGCTGCGGCACTCGATGGTCTGGAAGGTCTCGCACACCTTCTGCGGCGAGCAGCCGAGACCATCGCCGCAGTCTTGGTTCGACTGACACGCCTGTCCCTGCGCAGCGCGTGGTTTCTCCGGAGCAACAGGGGTCTCCGTCGTGGTCTTGGGTGGTTCTTCGCACGCGACAAGCGCCGCGGCCACAGTGATGCCCAACCATTCAGCAATACGCGACATGACGCGCATTGTCAGCGACCCCGCCAGCCATGGCAAGCCACCCGGAGGGTCGCCGGACGAACATGCCTTTGCAGGCCCATTCGCCTGGGACCGTAGGCGCCTGGTCGGTTGGCGCCCCAGACCGCCCCACAACGCCCTGCAGCCTCCGCTGGGCTACTCGAACCCAACGGCCGCCGGAGTCTCGTGCTCCTCCGTGGGGGCGGGGGCTATGCCGGAACGGAGGCCACCTACCGGGCGAAAGTCCCCGTCAGTGCCGGACTCCCCGTCCAGGCGGCCCCGCACACGAACCGACCTGAGGATCGAGTCCACGAACGAGAGCACCACGGACTGCAACGAGAAGGCCCCAGAAGCAGCTTCCGGGAGTCGGCTCACGAATCTCTCTACATCGGCATCGTTGGCCGCGAGCATGCCGTAGGTCCCCGCCCAGAGCTGGAAGACCAGCTGCGCCGGCTGTACGTCCGCATCGATGGTTCCGTCCTGCCTGCCCGCTTCGATGCTGTCCGCCAGACGCTCAAACAGCTGGCCGACAAGCTCGCGATAGCGAACCAGCCCCTCGCTGTCGTCGGCCACAGAGTAGTGGGAGAACATCCATGCAATGACGGTGCGGAAACGCGCGCCGTTGTCAGCCGCGAATCGCGCATAGGCCTTGAGCAGGCGTTCGGTACGCTCGATGCCGCTGCCCTGTGTCGATTGCTCGGCCACCACTTCGAGGAGCTGCTGCAGCGACCGGTTGGCCACAGCCAAAAACAAGTGGTCCTTGCTCTCGAAGTACAGATAGAGGGTGCCTTTGCTGACTTCTGCGGCGCGCGCGATGTCATCCATGGTGGCATCGGCGACCCCGCTCTTGCGAACGACCTCATCGGCCGCGCCTAGGATCGAGATCCTCCGCTCCTGTTTCTCCCGCCATCGCCGCTCGGTACTGCCCACAGCGCGCTCCTTCCTGCCTGCCGGCCCGTTGACCGCTGTCTACTTGGTTCGCTATCCTGCCTTGGGCCCTCGCCCGGCATCGACGGGCCCTCCGATCCGTGGCGTTCGGCTTGCCAACGGGGATAGTGTCCGGCCATACAACCGCAAGCGCCCCGCGGCCTTTCCGGTGCCTATCCGTAAGGGGCTCAGAGCCTGATCCAACGCGGCGAAACGTCGCAGAACGCGGCCATCCAGTGGGCTGCAAAGGGAGCCCGAGTGTTACGACCAAGACATGATCGTTTGAGCGCAGCGGAATGCACACGTCTCTTCGCCCAAAGCGTCGCGACCTGGTTCGGCTGCGGTCGGTCGCTCGTGGCGCCGGGAACGGTCGGCTCGCTGGCAGCGGTTCCCATACATGTCCTGCTGCGCCGAGCCGCACCCGCGTGGTACTGGACCGTCTGGTCCGCTCTCGCGCTGCTCGGCATCGCCTGCTCGCAGCAGTATGCGACCTCGGTCGGGCAGGACGACCCACGAGAAGTGGTGGTGGACGAGGTGGTCGGTGCGTTGCTCGCGATGGGGCTGGTCCGCGGCCGGTCCCCGGCCGCAGCGCTGCTGTCGCTGGCGCTGTTCAGAGCGCTCGATATCGCCAAACCGGGACCCATCGACCGAGTCCAACGCACCGGACCGCCCGGATTCGCGATCATGGCCGATGACCTGCTCGCCGGAGCCACTGCCGGCTGGATGGCGGCACTGCTGACGCGGCGCTGACACGAGCGCGGCGTGCTGAGCGACCGGCGTTCACAAGTCGACCGGAGAGAGCCACCGGCCATCGTTGGCGGAGGCGTTCGCCGTGGCCAGCTCCAAGACGACTGAGCTCAGCGACAGCGCCAGCCGCGCCATCGTCTCGTAATCGAGCGGCGGTTCGTCATCCGTCACGCTGCGACTCGACTCGCCGCCCGGATCCCGCGTCAGCAGTACGGCGGGGAATCCCGCCTGCCAGAAACCCCAGACCCCGAGGTCTTGCTCCAAGGGGTGCTCCGTGGCCCGAGGCGCTGCGAGCGTCACGTTCAAGTCCTTGGCGAGCAGCCGCGCGATGCGGGCCGCAAGCGGGTCGGCCCAGGGCGGACCCGACACGACGACACCCTCCGGAGCTGACTTCGATCGCCGGGATCCCGTCGCAGGCACATCGTCCCGACGGAGCAGGGTGCCACCGACCGCGCGAAGGGCAATCGTGGCCGTGACCTTGTCGCCCGCTGCTGCGAGCCGTCTTGCCAAGCGCAGGCTTCCCATGTCACCTGTACCCGCGAAGGGCTCGTGTTCGTTCACTAGGAAGGCGAAACGGAGCGCGCGGTCCGGGTGTGCGTCGCGCAATGAACGGGCGACCGTGAGCAGCACAGCAGCACCGCTCGCGTTGTCGTCGGCTCCTCTGCTGGCCGGCGGTGTGTCGTAGTGCGCCGCAACGACGATCGTCTCATCGTCCCGGCGCCCCCCTGACACCTTCACCAATAGATTCTGGACCACCGCCTTGCCGCCTCGGACTTCGAACCCCTGTCGCTCGAGAAGGTACCCGGCCGCCTCGAGCTCGGTGGCCAGGTAGTCGGCCGCGTCCGCGAGCTCCCAGGGATGATCCACGTCGCGCTGGCCGATGCCGGTCGCGAGCTTCTCGACGTCCCTTTGCAGGGCGGGCAACAAGGCGCGCTCGGCCTCACTCACCGGCTTCGGTGAGCTGAGCGGAGGCTTCCGACCGAGAGCCGCGGGCGGCGGCCCCGGGGCGACGGGTGGCGCGCGGCTCACAGGAGCCGCACCGCAGGCGACGCCCGCGAAGGCCAAGACGGCGCCTGCCACGATTCGAAGCCTCGGAGCTCGGACTGGCGGCCGAGACGGATGAAACACCCTGTGCCTGTAGCACTTCTGGCGAGCGCGGTCTTGCGAAGTGCGGGCAGGCCGGGCAACATCGCAGGCTTACATGGTTGAGACGCGCGAGAAATCTCCCTTGGTCGGCGTGCTCATGGGTTCCAGTAGCGACTGGGAGACCATGCAGCACGCGGTGAAGATCCTCGAACAGCTCGGCATCGAGCACGAAGTCCTGGTGGCGTCGGCACACCGGACACCTGACTTGCTCATCGAGTACGCCAGCAGTGCGGACGGCCGCGGTCTCGAAGTCATCATCGCTGGCGCCGGGGGCGCCGCGGCCCTTCCGGGAATGGCTGCCGCCAAGACGCTGCTGCCGGTTCTTGGCGTTCCCATCCAGAGCCGGGCTCTCAATGGGCTCGATTCTCTGTTGTCGATGGTGCAGATGCCGGCAGGCATCCCCGTGGGAACACTGGCGATCGGCCGCGCAGGTGCGTGCAATGCAGCCCTGCTTGCGGCGTCGGTGCTCGGCGGTCGGCATCCTGAGATCCGAGAGCGGCTGAAGGCCTACCGCGACAAGCAGGCACAGGCCGTGCTCGCAGCGCCCGATCCACGGACAACGGCGCCATAGAGCGGCGTTGCGTCCAGCGCGAAATGCTGCCGGACAGCCACGCCGTGCCGCTACTGCCGTTCGTAGAACGTGATGCTCACGCCGCCGCCGGCCATGCCTGGTTCGGAGCTGAGATAGGTATTCGCGTTGAGAAAGCCGTAGTCGCCGTCCGTGCGCGCCTCGAACCACGGGACCAGCTGGCCCATCGGGCCGCAATTCCGGACCAGAATGAACTCGCCGTTGCTTGGCGCCAGGGTGTACCAGGAGTCCAGCGAGCCGGAAAGCTGATAGTCGGCGCCGCCGGCGAGGATCGATCCGGTCACCTCGCCGGTAGCGGTCCCACCGGTGATGGGGATGATGTTGCGACTACCGTACTTGGCGTCGGGAATGGACATCGATGACCCCAGGCTGAGCGTCTCGGTGAACACCGGCGCGCCTCGGGCTCCGGTGGTCGTGTTGCAGTCCCACGGCTGTTTGGGCACACCCGACGGCTTCGCGATTTCTACGCGCGGCTCCCCCGCCGTCACGGCGGAAACGTCGTACACGTCGAGCTCGAGCGTTCCGGCTGTGGCCACACGCGTGGCCACGTACTTCCCCGTGTTGAGAAAGGCGTAGCTGCTGGTGGTCGTGGCCTCGAAATCGGGGATCACTCGCGGCGTCGAGCTGCCGTCGGGAGCGACGCCGCAGCTACGCACGAAAATCAGGGCGTCGTCACTGGTCTTGAGGATGTTGAGCCCCTGGAATTCGACGACCCCGTTCGAAAGGGTCAGCTCGTACTCCAGACCGCCTGTCAGCACCGAGCCTTCCAGCTCGCCACCGGTAATCGTTCCGCCCTCCACATCGAGCAGGCGCCGGTGCCCGTACGGTGTGTTGCCCACGTCGTGGATCGCACTGACCTGGAGCGTGATGCTGAAAGCAAGCTGGCCCTTCGTGGGTGCCGGAATGCCATCGGCCATGCCGCACGCCCAGTCCGGATCGGGAACGATCGTCGCATCCTCCGGGGTAGCGCCTCCTGCCCCGCCTCCGCCGGTCGCAGTCCCCCCGGTCGCGGTTCCGCCGGTCGCCGCGCCTCCGCGGGTGCTGCCGCCGTTCCCTCCTCCCCCAGCGCCGCTGATCCCTGCCGCCGCACTGTCGCCGCCCGTGCCGACACCGCCGGTCGCAGCGCCTCCGCTGGTGCTGCCTGCTGTCCCTCCTCCGCCCGCGCCGGTGATCCCGCCCGTCGCACCGTCGCCGCCGGCGCCAACTCCGCCGGCGGCGGCGGCGCCCGGCGAGGAGCCCGCGGTGGCCGAGCTCCCTCCGGCAGGGCCTCCGCCGCCCGTGGGAAGCGCCCCACCTGCGTCCACCCCGCCGATGCCGGTGCCTCCAGTAGAACCGCCCCCGGCACTCGAGCCGGCGGTCGCTGGCGGAGCTCCACCGCCAGGAGAATCGATTCCGCCGGTCGCGCTTGCGCCGCTGCGACCAGCGGTCTCAGCGGGACCGGCTCCGCCCTCTGCGCTGCCAGCAAGGGCGCCGGCAGTCGTGCCGGCCGTGTCTGGTTCGTTCGCGTACCCGGCTATCCCGCCCTGGCCGCCCCCGGGTGCACTCGCACGGCCCCCGCTCGCTTGCCCGGCGCTCCCGGAGCGCCCGCCAGTTCCCTTGGCTCGGCCGCTGGCTCCGCTCTCGCCGTCTGCGCTTTCGATCCCGGCGACTCCCGGCTGTCCGGCAGCAGAGCTGCGGTCGCGCGCACGCCGCTGGTCGAGCCCAGCGAGTATCTGGCAGGACGCGAGAAGCGTGAGCGCCAGAGAAGCCACGGATGTGTGTCGCAAACACCCGCACATCGTGCCGACCGTGTGGCGCGCCACCGCGGACTGGCTCCCAGCTACCGCCTTTCGTAGAAGGTGATGCTTACGCCACCGCCGGCCATGCCCGGGGGCGAGCTGAGATAGGTGTTCGCGTTGAGGAAGTCGTAGTCGCCGTCGGTAGCGGCCTCGAACCACGGAATCAACCCACCCGAGGCGCCGCAGTTTCGAACCAGGATGAACTCACCGTTGCTGGGCGCCAAGGTGTACCAGGCGTCCAGCGAGCCGGAGAGCTGATAGTCGGCACCGCCGTTGAGAATCGATCCGACCACCTTGCCGGTAGTGGTCCCGCCGGTAATCGGGATGATGTTGCGGCTGCCGTACTTGGCGTTGGAGATGGACATCGATCCGCCCAGGGAGACGCTCTCGGTGAACACCTCCGGGCCCTGGGTGCCAGTGGTCTTGTTGCACTCCCACGGCTGTTTGGGCACACCCGACGGCTTCGTGATCTCTACGCGCGGCTCCCCCGCCGTCACCCCGGAAACGTCGTACACGTCGAGTTGGAGCGACCCGGCCGTGGCCACGCGGGTGGCCACGAATTTCCCCGTGTTGAGAAACGCGTAACTGCCGCTGGTGGTGGCCTCGAAATCGGGGATCACCCGAGGCGTCGAGCTCTCGTCGGGAGCGACGCCACAGCTACGCACGAAGATCAGGGCGTTGTCGCTGGTCTTGAGGATGTTGATCCCCTGGAACTCGACGACCCCGTTCGAGAGGGTGAGCTCGTACTCCAGACCGCCCGTCACCACCGAGCCTTTCAGCTTGTCGCCGGTGATCGTTCCGCCCTTCACGTCGAGCAGGCGACGGTGGCCGTACGGGGTGTTACCCACGTCGTGGGTGGCACTGATCTGAAACGTGATGCTGAAGGCCAGCTGGCCCTTGGTCGGCGCCGGGATGCCATCGGCCATGCCGCATGCCCAATCCGGGTCCGGAACGATCGTAGCGTCCTCCGGGGTCGCGCCGCCCGCCCCTCCGGTCGCAGACCCGCCCGTCTCGGCGCCGCCGCCCGACGTGGCCCCGCCGCTCTCGGCCCCTCCCGTCGCAGCCCCTGCGCTGCTGCTGCCCCCGCGCGCTCTACCACCCGTGCCGGTGATCCCGCCGGCCGTGCTGTCGCCGCCGGTGCCGACACCGCCGGTTGCGCCGTCCCCTGCGGTCCCCGATCGCCCTCCGACAGGGCCTCTACCACCCGTCGGCATCCCGCCGCTCTCGGTGCCGCCAGCAGAAGTGCCGCCCGAACTCGAGCCGCCGGTCGTCGGCGCCACGCCGCCACTGGGAGAAACGGTTCCGCCGGTCGCGCTTCCTCCGGTCGAGCTGACCGTTGTCGTCCCACCGACGGGCGCCGCGCCGCCCGATCCGCCCGTCGATGGAGACCCGCCCGTGGTGGCGCTGGCCCCGCCCGTCGAAGCCGACGATTTCGTATCCGAGCTGTCACCGCAGCTCGTCAAGAGACAACCTGCCGCGCAGAGCAAGGCCCACGGGCTCGTGATCGCGCGAGGCACGGCCCCATTGGGTGCGGCAGCACGGCTCATGCATTGGGCCCCATCGAGCATCGGATGCAGGACGGCGTGACGGGTCTTCATCGGTGTTGTCCTTGGGTCGGAGTCTCCCCACTTGCTGCTTCGCATTGTCCTTCTAGCAGGACGCCGAGGTTCACGCAGCACTCGCCTATCACCTCGGAGGAGGACGATTTTGTCCCCCCCACAGCGACATGCGGATCGCATGGCCCGCAGTCCTTCGCACTCGCTTAGGGACCATTTCGCGATGTCCAACCGGATGCGCGCGTCCCGTGACAAGACCCAACGCGTGCAGCCGAACGGCGCCGCATGTGCCGGTTTGACCAGCGTGTGCGCGCACAGCGATGCCGCGGGCGGAACGGAGTGCCTTTCTGGGGCGAGCCTCCGACCCAACGCAGTCTCGATCCGTCTCGATCCAGACAAGCGTGGGGCGGTCGTTTGAAGAAGGCTCTCCGCTTTGTTTCGACACATCCTCGTCGCGACCTCCCGGACGCAGACTCCTCGCCACCAGCGGAACGTGTCGTGTGTCTCTGTGAAACGCCGCTCGCCAACGGACCCGTCCGCGCGCAACCGCCACTTGGACTACGGCAAGTCGGTGCACCACCCTGGCGCGGGTTGCGCGCCCTCGGCGAGCCTAGCGGCCGGGAACGAAGCAGACTCCCGATTGGCCGACCCGCATCCTCATTCGATGCTCCGACACGTCCTGGAACGCGATGCAGCGCCTGACCCGCGCGTCTCGGAAGAAGCCATCCCATGCGGTCCGCGGGAAGCGTGGCGAACCGCTTGCCATTTCGTGCAGCCACAATGTACTCTGGCGCCGCACTGTGGCTGACACAGTGCACGTTCATCACCCTCTCGGGAGACAGGTAGCCATGCGCAGACTCAAGCGATTGCTGGAGCGTCTTCGTTGGCCCGTTCCGGCTCTGGCGTAGTGAACGCCTTCGCCCTGGCTGACGGGGTCGCCCTGTGTTGGTCAGGGCGACGCCCGTGGGATCTTCTCCTTGCGGCCGTGGGTTTGTTGGCTTCGCATTGGGCAAATGGAATCTCGCAGGCTAGGCCAACAGGGACCCGCAGTGAGTGCGCTGGGCTTCGGCGCCATGCTGCTCAGCATCACGGGACGGCCGCCTGAAGACCAGGCTCGCGCTACGCTCAATGCGGCACTCGACGCCGGGATCAACTTCGTCGACACTGCGGGCGCCTATTGCCTGGACGAGACCGAGTACCATCACAACGAGCGACTGATCGGGAGCACGCTGCGTTTGCGCGGGTGCAGCGCGATCGTGGCCACCAAAGTGGGCGTACGCCGGCCAGGAGGCGCATGGACCGTCGACGGTAGACCGAGCGCCATCCGAGCTGCGGCCATCGCGAGTCTGGAGGCTCTGGACGTGCAGGCCCTCGATCTGTTGCAGCTCCACGCTCCGGACTCACGGGTGCCGTTCGCCGATACGGTCGGGGCGCTGGCCCGGCTGCGGGAAGAAGGCAAAGCCAAGCTCATCGGCCTGTGCAACGTGTCGTGGCAGCAGCTGGTGGCAGCGCGCCGAATCGTGCCCATTGCGAGCGTTCAGAACCGCTGGAACGTCGAGGATCGCCGTGCGGAGACGGACGGCATGCTCGACCACTGCGCGCGCGAGGGCATTGCCTTCGTCGCGTACTCGCCGTTCGGCGGAGCTCGAGGGGCTCCGGTCCTGGGAACGCACGGGCGCCTGGCTGACGAGGCACGCCGACGCCGCGTTTCGCCGCATCGGCTGATGGTGGCTTGGATGTTGGCCAAGAATCCCGCCGTCATTCCGCTCATTGGCGCCCGGCGACCGGAAAGCATCGCGGACAGCGCGCGCGCGTCCTCGCTGGCGCTCACCGCCGAAGACGTCGCGGCCGTGGACGACGCTCTGGCGGCGAAGCCCTTCACCTGAAGAGAGCGGGCCAGGTCGGCCCGTGGGCCCGTCTCCGCAACCAGCTCCACCACGCAATGCGCGCGCTGCCTTGATTCGATCCCGTCGAGCCAGGCAGCGATGGGGTGCCCGAGTCGGACACGCGGTGCCGACCCGGTTGACCGAGCGGGCCCGCGGGGCCGGGCTTTGCCGGTGGTGGTAGGCTAGATTGCACTGAACCTCGATGGCCCAGACGCGAGTCGAGCATGCAGATCCCGATCGGCCAGATCATCGATGACAAGTACCGCATCGTGAGCCTCATCGGCGAAGGGGGGATGGGCGCTGTCTACGAAGGCGAGAACATCCGGATCAATCGTCGTGTCGCCATCAAGATACTGCACGCGGCCGTCGCGGGGAACAAGGAGGCCGTTCAGCGGTTCGAGCGTGAGGCTCAAGCGGCGGGGCGCATCGGCAACGATCACATCCTGGAGGTGCTCGATCTCGGCTCGCTGCCAGACGGCCAGCACTACATGGTGATGGAGTTCCTGGAGGGCGAGCCGCTGAGCGCACGTATCCGCCGTCTCGAGCGCCTCACACCGGAGCAGGCCTATCCAGTGATCCGCCAAGTGCTGCAGGGCCTGGACGCTGCGCACAGCGTCGGCATCGTGCACCGCGATCTGAAGCCGGACAACGTCTTCATCATCGGTGAGAAGTACGGGCAGAGGGACTTCGTCAAGATCATCGACTTCGGAGTCTCCAAGTTCAGCGTCCTCAGCGACGACATGAAAATGACGAGGACCGGCGCCGTCGTCGGCACTCCGTACTACATGGCCCCCGAGCAAGCGAGCGGCAGCCAGACCGCCGACGCTCGCAGCGACGTCTACGCCGTTGGGGTGATCCTCTACGAATGCATCACCGGGCACGTGCCGTTCGACGCCGCGACGTTCAACCAGCTCATGTTCCAGATCGTGCTGTCGGCACCGATCCCGGCCGAGCAGATCGTCCCCAACCTCGATCCAGCCTTCGCCACGATCATCGGAAAGGCGATGGCTCGGGATCCAGCGCATCGTTTCGCCTCCTGCAGCAGTCTGATCCAGGCGCTGGACGCGTGGGTCACTCATCGCACGGCCGTAAGCGTCCCGCCTGCGGGCGACCCGTATCTGCTCGTTCCGAGACCAGCGGGCGCGCCGGCCGAGCGCATGACAGCCGCCGGACCTGCCAGGGCCTTCACCCCTCCGGCGGCCTTACCCACGCCGGCTGCGGGCAGCTCCCCACAGACTCGCCCGGTCGGCGTCACTCCGCCCAATGCGCAGCCAGCGCCCACAGGCGGTGCAACACTGCAGAGCGAGCCAGCGCCGCCGGGCGCACCGAGCGCGAGTGGCGCCTTCGCCGGCTCGGGGGGCATCGCGCCGACGCCAGGGTCTTGGTCGTCATCAGGGCTGTCGATTCCGAAATCGAGAGTCGGCCTGTGGATAGCAGCCGTCGTGGGCCTCATCATGGTCGCCGCCGCCCTGTTCGCGTGGACTCAGTTCAGATCAGGGCCGGAGGCGTCACATGCGCCAGCTGACGCGAGCCCTCCGAGCGCTGAGCCAGGTGTCGAGGCTCGTCCAGCGGCCGCTCCGCCTGCCGGCTCTGCTGAGCCACCCACGGTCACACCTGCCCCGGCCGACGCCGGCATGCAGACCCAGGTTTCTGCGCCATCGGATGCGTCCACGGCGGGAAACGCTCGGACTCCGCCCCCAACCCGGCCGACGAGCGGCGCCGCACGGGTGCCGGCCGGAGCTCGCCCTCGAACACCCTCGGCCCCCCCGGCCCAACCGAAACCGCCCGCCCCGCGCAGGCGCACACCGCCGGACTTTGGCTACTAGCGCATCGTTTCAATTGAAACGATGCCAAAATCAGGGGTGTGTCCGCGGTTCGCCGCAGAGTCCGACGTCCGACGAGGGTACCGGTGTAGGGACGACTCGGTTCACGGTGGGACGCAGCGGTCGTCGCCGAGCGGGAATCGATCGTTTTGTGAGTCGAGATCGGATAAACCCCGGTGCTCTTCCGGCCGTTGAACAGTCGGGGATGAGCTGACCCCGACGTCGTATGGCTGCCAGTCGCAACAAGGGCCCCGCGCCCGCACCGGATTATCCGATCAGGACGCCCTCTCTGCGCTCGCTCGCTCCCAAGGACGAGCCGAACAAACAGAGGAGCGAGAACAGCACACTCAACCTCTTCGGTCTGTCCGAAGGAAACCTCGCGCCGCCCCCGGTCCCCAGGATCGGCGAGTCGAGCGCGGTCAGACTCCTTGCGCCTCCCAACGTGAACGCGGCGCCCCCGCCCCTGCCGAAGAAACAGCCGGTCATCACCATCCGCCAGAAGGCGGCGCCTGTTCCCAGGAGGCAACGACCGTCGATTGCGTGGCTGGCGTTCATCATCACGCTGTTGACCTTCGGCTGGTGGGTACTGTTCAGGTCTCCCTCCGCAAAGCCCGGCACGGCCACGACGGCGACAGCTCCGTCGGCGGTGCCCCGCGCAGGCCCGTCGACAGCTGAACCGGCGCCCCGCAGTCGCCAGCCTGCCCAGGGCGCCACGGCTGCGCCAGCAGCGCAACCCGCCCGTCAACCGGTGACCGCCTACAGTGTCCCTTCGAACGAGCAACCCGCCACCGCGTCCAACGCCAAGGCGCCGGAAACCAAGGCGCCGGAAGCCAAGGCGCCGGAAGCCAAGGCGCGAGACACGAAAGTCGCCTCCGCGGCCTCCTCTTCAGGCCCCAGCGCGCGCGCGGCCAAGAGCACCGCCGCAACCACCTCCGATGCCTCGGCGGGCTCGAGCAGCAGCAAATCCTCGTTGGTCGGGAAGAAGGCAGCAAGCACCAAGTCCAAGGGCGGGGCGTCTGGAGCCTCGACGAGCAGCAGCAACGCGCCTTTCAACACCAGCGCGGCACGGGCCGCCCTGAGCCGGGCAGCCGCTTCGGCGTCCTCCTGTCGCAAGCTGGGTGACCCCGCTGGCACAGCCAGGGTCATGGTGACGTTCGCGCCGTCGGGCCGCGTTACCAGTTCCGTGCTGGCCGGCGGACTCTTCGCCGGCACTCGCGCCGGCGGCTGCATCGCCGCGCGTATGCGCTCGGCGACCGTACCGCCCTTCTCCGGCGGTTCGGTCACCGTGACGAAGTCGGTGGCGATACAGTAGTGTAGGTCCGACGACGCCGGCGGGTGGTGCGGGGACTACAGCAGAATGAACCGGTTCGCGTCGGGGAAATCGAGCGTATCTTGAGGAAACTCGTCCGCCGAAGGCACGCTGCAGCCGTCCGTGCAGGTCGGCACTTTGTCGCACGCCGGCGTGCCCGGATGGGCTGGATCGGTTCGGTCGAAACACAGACGCAGGGGTCGCGACACGCCGACGTTGCCCGCGTTGTCCTGGGCGCGCGCTGCCACGCAGATCCAGCCTTCGTAGTCTTCGGGAATCAGTGCGCCCAGCTCCCACTCGGCGCCAGTGCACGAAGCCCCTCCGATCGGACCGACACCGAAGACGACGGTAGCGTAGGTGCTCCCGGCTTGCGTCCAGAGCTTCTGACCGATGATGCGGGTCAGGTCGGAGCTCTTGTGACACAGAGGATCGGGCGCAGACGTCTCCTTCCCGAAGACGCAGAAGCCGTCGAGAGCGGGGTCCCTATCTTCGGAGTCATCCAGCGCCGTCGACCTGAAGTCGGAGGCGCCCGTGGCCGCGATCGGCGCAAGCCTGACGAAGCTGTGGCTTTCGTCCAGAGCCCCTGTGTCGAGGGCATCGCAGGCGCCGTCCTCATCGCTGTCGACAAGCAGAGGGACCTTGGGGTCGGGCTGAAGGTAGACATAGACAGAAGACTCGTCCGTCGCCGAGGAGTAGAAGATGTGCTGTCCATCAGCCTCGTTCATGCGCTCCCAGACCATGGCGCGCACGAGGCCGACCTGGTAGGCGTCGGAGTGATCGCTGAGTGCGGTGCCCAGTGGATCGAAGACGTGTGAGCATTCGTCGCCCTCCTTCTTCTCTTTCACCTCCCGCACCGTCGGGGGATCCAGGGTCACGATCGGCGGCGTTGTATCGAGATAGAGCACCATCGAGGCGCCGAGCCCGTCGTCGTTGCCGTTGCCCGCTTTGTCCGCGGCGGTGATCATGACCGGGAGCTGAACCTGGGCGCGGAACTCGGGACTGGCCGAATCGAACGTGAACACATAGTCGGGGCCGTCTCCCCAACTGGATTCGTAGTTGAAGACTCGCGAGCCGATCTTGAGCTTGATGGTGTTCGGGTCGACGCCTGCCAGATCATCGGTGATGGTGAAGCGGAGCTCGACGAACCCGCCGACGATAGCCCCGTCGTCAGGGCCCGTGGTCTTGATGACAGGGGGGCGACCGTCGAGTGTGAACGCGTAGTTGATCTCGCTCGTGATGGCCGGGTCGCGCGAATTCGAGGCCTGGACACGGACGTCCGTGGTGCCGGTGGGCGGCACGGAGAATACGGTCGGGTCGGTGAAGTTGATTTCCGCCCAATATGACCCCGCCTCCTTGGGGTCTTCCTGGAGCTCGAAGCTCTGTCCGCCGATGATGAGGCGAGCCGATGCGACCTCGGCATCGGGGTCCTTCGTTTCCAGTGGCTCGGCGCTGATCTGGTACTGGAATCGGACCGGTTGTTTCACCGACTTGACGGCAGCCTCCGCCGGGCTGTCGATGTCTATGGTGGGCCCGAAGTCGATGTACACGAACGCGCTCGCAGAACCCGAAGCGGGGGGGGCGGAACTGTCTTGGGCCGTGCAGCGGATCTCGGCTCTCCCTGGAGTGACGTCCTCGCCTATGGCGAGCGAGGTCGTGTACTCGTCCTCGTTCTCGTCGCTGGGTGTCACCGCGCTGGCGGTGTGCTCCATGCCGCCGGCATCGATGAGCACGACGTTGACGCTGCTCGGACTCACGTCCTGCGCGCCCGGGTCATCCGCCTTGCTTGCCCTGCAGACGACTTCGAGATCCCCGATCGTCACAGGGGCCCCATCGCCGAGCTGGTCCACGGACGTCGGGCTCCGGATCGTCACGTGCGGAGGGGGCGCCGACGACTCAGAACTCGCTCCAGCGAAGCCCGCCTGCCCGGACGCGCCACCCGCCCCCAGCAACGCCCCACCCGAACCGCCCTCTGGCTGGGTCGGGTTCCCACCAGCTTCCCCGAGCGGCCCGCCCGCATCGCCCACCGAAGCACCCCCTTCGGCGGATCCAGCCTGCCCCAGCCCGCCCTGTGACGCTTCGGCTGAGCCGGCCGCCCCCCCGAGATCGTGCGAGGAGCGACCGCTCGTGGAGTTGATGGCGGGTGCCGAATGCGGACGGTCGTTCGACTTGCCGCAACCCGTGATCACTAGAAGCCCCAGCAGGGCAGCAAGCCACCTCGTCATCGTCCCGTCCTTTCGCCCATAGCCTGGAATCAGGGGCAGACAGTATAGCATCGGTCCTCGGAAGCCGTACAAACGACGCCTGGTCGAGAACGGATGTCGGCGCGCGATACCGTTGCACGCACCGAAGCCGCAGCAACGGCAAGTGGACCGGCCACCCGAACGCTGGACCAAGGCTTCGCAATGGGAGATCCAGACCTGGGCTATCGACCGCTCACAATAGCCCACATCGAAGGGGAGGATGCCTCGGCGCGACGTGCGAGTCTGCTGGGATGCGCCCCTGAAGCGGCGCTTGTTGAGCCACCCAATGCAGGCGCTTGCGCTCGAGCGGGCCGTCGGCGATTCTGATGGCGAGGCACGTGGTCAACGCAAAGGTACTTCTGGTCGAGGACAGCGAAGCCCAGGGGAACCGCGTGAGAGGCTCCCTGGAACGTATGGGATACTCGGTGCTCTGGGCGCGTTCCGGTGTCGAGGGCCTCAAGCTCGCGCGTGCGGAAAGCCCCGACGTGATCCTGCTCGACGTCGTCATGGCAGACATCGACGGGTTCTCCGTGTGTCGTTGGCTCAAGATGCACGCCGACACCCGCGATATCCCGATCATCATGCTCACGGTCAAGGGCGAGGTCGAATATCGGATCGAGGGGCTGAACGTCGGCGCCAACGACTACCTGCCCAAGCCCTTCGCAGACGGGGAGCTCGAGGCGCGCGTCTTCGCCGCGCTCCGGGTCAGGACAGCCCAGGCGGAGCTCAAGGAACGCAATCAGCAGCTCGAGGCGATGCTGCATCGTGTCGAGGCGCTCGCGATCACCGATCCGCTGACGGGGCTGTTCAACCGTCGCAGATTCACCGACGTGCTGAAACGCGAGTTTGCGCTCACCAAGCGGTACGGCAACCCGCTGAGCTGCCTGATGATCGATTTGGATCACTTCAAGCAGATCAACGACGCCCACGGGCATGAAGCCGGCGACCAGGTACTCAAGGAAGTGGCTCACATCATCGCGAGCAACTGCCGGGAAGTCGATCTGCCCACCCGCTATGGGGGCGAGGAGTTCGTGGTGCTGCTGCCCCACACCCCCAAGCCGAACGCGGGCGTCCTCGCGAACAGGCTCGCGAAGACGATCAAGACGGCGGTGATCCGCGTTGACCAGACCGAGCTCCACCTGACGGCCAGTTTCGGAGTGGCATCGACCGCGGACGTCACATCGAATGTAGCCGAGGAGCTGGTGAGGGCGGCCGACGCCGCCATGTTTCGAGCTAAACGAGAAGGCCGCGACCGCGTGGCGCTCTATGTCCCGGAGGACGACACTCCGCTGCCAGAAGGGCTCGACGAGGCCGAGCACTAGGTTGGCCCGGTGCTGACTGGCGTATACTGTCTGCACAGGACACAACGAAACTCGGCCGACCAGGACTCCTCGCCGCCGTTGGGGCCTTTCGCGTGATGTGCTGCAACGACGTCGAACCACGGGTAGTGCCCGCCGCAGTGGAACGGAATCAGCTCGGCCAGAGGGTGACGCGCCGGCCCGAGGCCGCGGCCAGAGTACCAGTCGGGTCGTTGAGAGGGATCCACCTTGGTCTTCGCTGGGCGGTGGCAACAGCCGCCCTGGCCACGCTGCTGACGAGCAGCCCAGCGCGTGCCGAGCCGAGCGACATGGCCGACAGGGGGGCGGGATCGGACAACGACGGCGCGGAGTGCACAGCGACCGAAGACCAGGTTCGGAGGTCCTGTGGTGCGAACCCGGCGTGCAACGCAGCGCCCGAGGATCCCCCCACGGTGCTGCACAGGTCGGCGGCCGTGGCGGCCGGGCTGGTTCCGGGCTTGCTGGTGCACGGAGCAGGCAGCTTCGTGCTGGGGCGCCCCTGCACGGCGCGGCGTCTGCTTGCGGCCGAAGGGATCGGGATCGGGCTGCTCGCGGTCGGCGGCGGCGCCATCGTCCTCAGCGGGGCTGCAAGAGACATCGTCGGACCGGCCGCTGCCCTTTCGATCGCCGGCCTGGGTCTGTTCAGCCTCTCCGCGCTCGCCGACCTCTACAGCGTGACTGCGCCGCAGGGGGGCTGGGGCAAGGCTCCAACCGGCGTCCCTCGCTGGGAAACCTCGCTCGGCTATCGCTACGTCTACGATCCACAGTTCTCCTATCGCCACTTCCTGGTGGACACGATGCACGTCCGGGCCGGACGCTGGCGTCTGAGTCCGTCGGTGTGGATGTCATCCGACGATGCGAACGAAAGAATGCGGCTGGTCACGGCGCTTCGACCCTGGGGCCCAACGCCGGACGAGCGTGCGCGGGACGGGAGCTTCGCGGACGCCGAGTTCGCGCTGACTCACCATCGTTTCGCACGCGAGGGCTTCGACATCACGACCGTCGAGGCCTTCGCTCTCGGACGCTTCGACCTCGAACGCTTCGATGCCGGACTGAGCGGCTCGTTCGCCGACTTCGGTGTGGGCGCGGCGACGCAAGTGTACGACTGGGAAACGGACGCCGGAAATCGTCAGAGCACGACCATGCTCCTGGCCCGCTTTGGGTTCGGGGCGTATCTGGGCAAACAGGCACCTTCCGGAGGGCACGTGCTCGTCTACTACGACCATCGCCACGACGGATACGCCGGCGGGTTTCTGAACCTTGGGGTCGGCAGCGGCGTCGCGGGCCATTTCGGACTACAGAGTGTCTACTACTTCGATGACCGCTACGGGCTACAGCTCGAGGCTCAGCTCGGCTCGGCGTGGGTAGCAGGGCTGTCCGCGCGATTTCGGGCAGGAGGCGCGCCATGAGCAGGCGCTGCCGCGGCCCATGCGTCCTGGCGCTGTTCGGAGCGCTCGGATCCGCTTGCGTGCGGCCCGCCGAAGAGCGGGCTCGGCAAGACGAAACGGTCGGCTCTGCGGCGATCGAAGGGCTCGAAGTGAGCGTCCGGGACGGCCTGGCGGCAATACGTCGACTGGCGCCGGGACGAATCCATCTCTGGGCCAGTGCCCCAAGCTTCGACCTGGCGATCCGAACGGCAGAGCCGCGCGTCGACTTGGAGCTGCTGGTCGACAACTGCATGCCGGGTGCGACGCTGACGGATTCGAGCGACAAGGAGTGGGCCGTCGCCAGCGCACGGGTGGTCGTCACCCAATGCCGCTGGCGAGTCGACCTGGAAGGCGGAAAGACCGTCGTACGTGTGGCCCCTGCGGCGAAGCCTCGATCGAGCCTCGTCGATTTCGCCGTGCTCAGTGACGTACAGGAGGCCGTCGACCGGGTTCAGGATATCTTCGAGCGCATGAACCAGCAGCCCGAGCTCGACTTCGTCTTGAGCACGGGTGATCTCACGAGTCGCGGCACAGACGACGAACTCGGGCGCTTCCAGTCGGAGCTCGAGACGCTCAGGGTTCCCTTCTTCACGACGCTCGGCAACCATGAGCTCGGTTCGAGTCCGCCGGAATTCCATCGCTTCTTCGGACGCGGCAGCCAAAGCTTCACCTATGGCGACGTGCGGTTCACGACGCTCGACGCCGCGAACGCGACGATTGATCCACTCGTGTACGGTTGGCTCGACGAGTGGCTCGAACGAGGCGCAGACCAGACGCACGTCGTTGCGATGCACTACCCTCCGCTCGACCCGATCGGGGTGCGCAACGGAGCGTTCTCGAGCAGAAGCGAAGCGGGCAAATTGCTCGGCAAGCTCAGCGCGGCGGGCGTGGACCTCACGCTGTACGGCCACATTCATTCCTTCTACGCTTTCGAGAATGCGGGCATTGCGGCGTACATCAGCGGAGGAGGCGGAGCGATCCCGGAGCGCTTCGATGGCATCGGACGTCATTTCCTGATGGTCCATGCCGACCCGGCTCGACAGACGGTGAGTGTGCGCGTGGAGCGTGTCGACGGCTGACTGCGGCCAGGTCGCATGCCGAGGCGGTGTCTCGATGGCGCGGGCCGAAAACCTTGGCGCCGGTTGGCTCGGCCGCCGGGCCCAGCGCAGGAACAACCTAGGACCCGTTTTGCATTTTTTTGACCTCCAGGGGACAATACTCACCATGTCGTATGGTCGGGCCGTCCGTGCGCTCGTGTTTCTGGCTTCCTTGGTCCTCGAGGCGGGGGCCTGCAGTGACTCGGAGTCTCCGAAGCTCGCCAATTGTGAGGCGGGCACGCTCGGCTGCCCGTGCGACGCGCGTACCCGCTGCGTGATCGGGCTCTCGTGCGTCTCCGGCTCCTGTGTCGAGCTCGGCCCTGCCAGTGGCGGGGCGACGGGCACAGGCGGCGGCAGCGTCACCGCAACCGGCGGACAGACGGATGACGAAGACACGGGCGGCGTCTCGGGCGGCGCAACAGGCGGCACGACCCAAGCGTCTGGGGGATCCTCCACGGGAGGCTCTGCAACGGGTGGTGCGGATGCTACCGGCGGCGACGAGGCGTCCGGCGGACATGAAGCGTCCGGCGGCTCCGGGGAAGCCGGCTCGGGTGCGGGCGGCACCGGTGGTGGCCCGGAGAGCGCCGGAGCACCCGGCTCGGGTGGGATGGACGACCCGGGCACCGGCGGAAGCTCGACCGCGGGCAATCTCGTCACGAACGGCGACTTCTCCCAAGGCAGCACGGGCTGGCAGCTCGAGGGCAGCGGCACCTTGGCGATCACCGACGGCGCCGCGTGCGTGGCGCTCGAGTCAGCCGACGAAGTGTTCTTGGGATGGCCCCCAGACGCGTCCTCGGCAGCCAAGCTCGACGGCGGCACCCGGTATAGCCTGTCGTACCGCGCCAAGAGCAGCGACTCCAAGATCGGCGTGACTACCAAGGTAGGTCATGCGGCCGACCCTTGGACCACCTTGATGGAAGAAACGGACACCGTCGGCTCGTCCTGGGGCCCCTTCAGCCATTCCTTCACGCCCGAATCGTCGGACGATGCCGCGGGCGTCGTATTCAGGATGTCGGGCGCATCGGGCGAAGTCTGTTTCGACGACGTGGTGCTCAAGCCCGCACAACAGTAGCTCAGGTCCCGAGCCCTGCGTCCGCAGCAGCCACGGTCCACGCGCAGTTCTGGACCAGATCTTGGAGGGTCAGCACGCCGTCGGCATCGTTGCGGCAAACGCGCACGAGGCAGTCCACCTGAGTCGTTACCTGGTCGCAGTCCCTGCAGGCAAGATAGCGGCCGGCAGCGTCCTGCCACATCGGCTCCAAGGAGCTGATGCACCCGGAAACGGTGTCTCTGGTCTGCGAGTCGGCCACGCACGAGGCCACGACCCGCTCGAGCGTCGGGGCTGCTGTATCAGGGCAGTACGAGACGTCGCTGCTGGGGCCGCTGCCACCCGTCCGTGGACGAGTGCCGCCAGAGCCGCCGCTGACGCTCGGCGCCGTGATGCCGGTGGCGGAGGCGGTGGAGCCCGTTCCACCTGACGACGGGCGAACGTCGGAACCGCCCGTGCCGCCAGCAGAGCTACCGCTCGTCTTGCTGCCGCCACCCGAGCCCCCGCTGGATGGCTCGCCAGGACCCGAACCGCCTCGGAGTCCCGACGGATCGAAGCCGTCCCCTGCGCATCCGAACGCGATCAGGCCGCCAACGACCAGCCGGGCCCAGGCAACTCGAGCACCCATGGCCCTGGTGTAGCACAAAGCGGGGGCGAGACGATCGGGGGCGGCGGGAAACCCATCGCTTGCGTCGACATGCGGGGCTATTTGCACACCGTCAGCGGGACACACACTCCAGCGCTACACGCTCCGCTGAAGCACTCGGCTTCCGAGTCGCAGTCTGCGTCGTTCTCGCGGAGTTCGACGCACGTGCCGTCCACGCAGACGTGGTTCGGCGCGCACTGCTTGCCGAACCCGAGATCGCTGACACACGGCTTTCCCTCGCCCGGGAGGGGCATGCATTGGCCAATGAAGATGGATTCCTCCAAGCTGACGCCTTGGCAATACTCCTGCCGCGGGCACGCGTCAGGTACCGCCAGCCGGCACGCTTCTCCCGAGCTGGCTCGCTCTCGACACGCGGGGAGGGTGTTTTCGTCCGTGAAGGCGCAGGTGAGCTCCACGGTGGGCTCCTGCTCCCAGGCACACAGCTGTCCCTGTCCGACGTCGCACGTGCTGTAGCGGCTGCGGCTGAATACGTTCTCGATCGGTTCGCAGTGGCCGAGGGTGTTGGTCGACGCGTCGGCGCCCTGGCACAGGCTGCCCGGCTCACACGGACCGCCATCGGCGTAGCAGGCGCCGTTGAGGGCGATCCGTTCGGTACACCCGCCCAGTCCGCAATACAGACCCGCACGGCAATCGCTGTCGCGCTGGCACGAGTCGTTGATGAGTCCGCGGTCGGAACAGGTGCCGGAGCAGGCTCCGTCGGCCTTGCAGTACAGGTCTCCCTGGCATTCGGCGTCGATCGAGCACGATTGTTCGCGCTCGCGGGTCCCCTGAAATGCCGCCTCGCATTCGGCGAGGTCGTCGTGCGCGTCAAAGCGACAGCCGAGCCCTGACACGGCATCGAGGCAGCCGTCGAGCTCGTCCGCGGAGTAGAGCACCGTGCCGCCGTTGACGGCGACCTGTAGTGCGGGGACCCAAGCGTTGCGCAGCTGCTTGGTGACGTAGTCGACGCAATCGTTGGCGCCGAGCAGGATGCTCGCCAGCTCCGGGCTGCAGTCGGTCACGGCCGCGCACACGGCCTGAGCATACGGCGCCGCGATCTGTGACATATCGGGGGGGCCGAAATCCGCGCCGGCGACGCCTGCGGATGCCATGCCTGCTGCGCCCGCGACGCCACCAACACCGGCTGCTCCGGCGAGCGGCTCGCTGCCACCGGCGGCTTCTGTGTTCGAAGAACCTCCGGCGCCGCCGATCGGGCCGGCACCAGACGCCGCGTGGCCGCCCTGCCCGACCGATCCTGCCGCCGCACCAGGGGCCGCCCCTGCAACCGCGGCGCCTCCCGCCTCCCCTGCCACACCGGCCACCCCCGCTGCACCAGCCGGCGCCTGCGACCCAGCAGCCTGTGCTGCGCCAGCCGCCCCGCCCGCGCCAGCCGTCACCCCAGCGGCCGCACCTGCCCGACCCGCTTGCCCCACCCCCGCCCCGGCCGCTGCTGACGCTCCGCCGGCGCCCCCGCTCGACGGCGCCGTACGGAAGGGCTCTCCAGCTCCGCAGCCCAGAGCCGCCGAACCTGCTGCCAGAACCAAGGCGAACGTGCACGCTGGGTTGTCCATTCCGGTCTCCTGGCGGCCGCGCTGGTCTGCTCGTGACTGTCGTCCTCTCGCGCGGACCGAACCATCCGGGGCGGCATACTAGCACGCCTGCAAAGGGAAGCGGCTCTGTCCCTTGCTTGTGGGCCGAGCACGTCTTACCTTGCCCGCGTGACGCTGCGGCCGAAGCTCGCGATACGCGCCTTGCAGGTACTCGTCGCTTGCTTCGCGCTGCTCGTGGCCACAGCGCATTCCGATGCCGGCTACGCGCGTACCGCCATCGCGCTGTTCGTAGCAGGCCCAGCGGACGCGCCTGCGCCAGCCCGGCAGCGCAGCGCGCGAGCTACCCGCGCGCTGTCCCGCGTCCCGGAGCGCCGGCAGGCCATCGTACGCAGGGAGCCGCAAGCTCACGCGATCGCCCGCGCTGAAGTGCACCGCCTCGGAAGACGCTTCCTTCGCCACTGCGCACTGCTCTGCTGAATCGCCAGCAGTCCATGGCTCGGTCATGGCTCGGTCATGGCTCGGGGGGCCCGCTCGGCGGCTGCATGACGCAGCGCCGAGCTCGTTCGTAGCGGACCCAATCCGTTCTCCGCCGCGCTCGGGTGACCGGCAGCGCGAGCGCGAGGAGCAAGTGCCATGTCAGCGAATCCACGGTGCGGCAAGGGCCGCACCCCGAGAAAGCGAAGCCGTCTTCGTCGCATACTGCGCCGCCTCTGGCGTGTGGCGCGCATCGTGCTCGCCGCCGGTGCGGCATTGGGGCCGTCCCCTCCGCCGCCTCCCCTGCCAGCGCCGCCGCCCATGGAGCAACAGGGTGACGGACAGCCGGGAAGCGAGAAGGACTGAACCGCGGCTACGAGCTCAGACGAGCGCCCGTACGTCGTGGGACAGCATCTGGTCTCCGGCGAAGACGAAGCGCCCAACGAAGCGGCTGCCCGAGAGCAAGAGCGGCAGCCACAGGGCATCGTCGGCCCACATCTGGTCGTAGGGGATCGCGTCCAGCGCGGTCCAGAGGGGGATGGCCTCGTCCGTCTCCTGCGGTTCGCCGAGGTAATCGGTTGCCAAGAAGACCGTCGCGTGGATGGAGTAGCCATCCGTGAACTGGAAACTCAGCTCGCCGCGCTGCTCTGCGCCCAGGGCCGTGATACCGAGCTCCTCCCTGACCTCGCGCAACGCACATTCGGCAACCGTCTCACCCGGTTCCAGCCGTCCTCCGGGTCCGCTGATCTTGCCTGCTCCGAGGCCGCGCTTCTTGCGGATGAGCAGCACTCGCCCGCGCTGGACCACGAACAGCAGCGTGGCACGGTCTCGGGGCTGCCAACTCTGCCAGTCCACGAGCGCAGGGCTCGCCAGACACTGGGTCGGATCGTACCGTTCGGGGTCCGGATCCATGCGCGCCCGCGCAGTGTAGCGGGTCCGCCGGAAACGTCGAGGGGTGCCACCGGTTGCGGTCCTGCGCCGTGCGCACCGCACGCGGCAAGCGGTCCTGCCCGGAGGTAGCACGATTTTTGGGCGACCTGGACGCGCACGTGCTCGACCTCGGGCGAGAGCTTGCCGCGAGGGACTACTGCCCCGGAGTCGGGCGCGTGATCTACATCGGCGACCCCAAGCCCCGCATGGTCACGGCGCTACCGTTTCGCGACAGGGTGGTGCAGCACCTGCTCATCGAGCGGACGCTGCCCGCCATCGAACGGCGACTTGCCCCGCAGTCGTACGCGTGCCGCACCGGGTTCGGCACGCACCGAGCGCTGCGCGCGGCGATCGACTGGACACGTATCCGACCGTGGGTGCTCAGGGTCGACGTGCGCAAGTTCTTTCCCAGTGTGGACCACGCGCTCTTGCGCCGTCAGCTGCTCGGCGTCACTCCGCCGCCCTGGCGCTGGCTATCGGACCGCTTCCTGGATGCGCCCTACCAGGGCGAGCGGGTGCGCTTCCATTTCCCGGGCGACGAGCTCTACACGCCAGCAAGCCGTCCACACGGACTCATGATCGGGTCGCTGACCTCCCAGATCTGGGCCAACCTGTATCTGTCCGGCATGGACCACATGATCGCCGCGCACTTCGGCGTGGGCAGCTTCGTGCGCTACTCGGATGACTGGCTCATCTGGCACGACGACCCAACGCTGCTCCGGAGGCTGTTCGAGGCCATGCACCGATCGGCAGAGCAGCTCCGCCTGCGCCTTCATCCAGCCAAGTCGAGGCTCTACCGGACCACCGATTGATCCTGCGCCCGAGCTTGGTCTCTGCCAGAAACAGGTTCGCCGGCTTCAAGTCCCGGTGCGCAACGCCCTCACGGTGCGCGAACGCCACGGCGTCGATGGCGGGCCTGAGCAGCGCCACGGCCTCGACTTGCCCGAGCGGAGCTCCGCGCTCCTTCAGCGCTTGCTCGAGATCCCAACCGTCGAGCCATTCGAGCACCAGGTACGGGATCGCCAGATGGCCAATGAACGCTGCCAGTACTGCCCACGCAACTGGTCGCCGCATCCGCCCGACGAAGGGCCATGCCAGCCCCGAGCCCCCAGCGTCGCACCCTCGACCCCAAGAACGACGTCGTCTTCAAGCTCCTGTTCGCAGCAGAGAAGAACCGCGACGTGCTCATCGCGCTGCTCACGGCCGTCCTCGAGCCCAAGTTCCCCATCACCTCGGCCGACGTCTTGAACCCGGAGCTCGAACGCGACGAATGGGACGAGAAGGGGACGGTCCTCGACATCCGCGTTCGGTTTGCGGACGGCACGCAGGTCGATGTGGAAATGCAGGCAGCACGCCACCGGGGGCTCCGCGAGCGCACGCTCTACTACTGGGCGCGCCTCTACGCTGGCGAGCTCAAGTCGGGCCGCCGGTACAGCGACCTCATGCCCGTCCTCGGCGTGTTCATCCTGGATTTCGACGAGTTACCGACAGAGCGCCTGCACAGCATCTTCGAGGTCCGGGAGCGCCACGAGGGCTACTCCCTGTGCCGAGCGCTTGAACTACACTTCCTGGAGTTGCCCAAACGCACGAACCCGGCCAATGAGCTCGAAGCCCGGGCGGTGCTAAACTGGTGCAAGTTCTTGGCAGCCACCACTGACGAAGAGCTCGAGGAGCTCAGCATGACCGACCCGAACATCGCGAGAGCCAAACAAGCCCTGGAAGATCTGTCCGCAGATCCCAAAGCGCGCGAGCTCGCTCAGGACCGCGAGATGTGGCACTTCTTCTATGATCGGGAGATGCACCTCGAGCGGGAGGCCGCGGAGGCCAGAGGCGAGGCCAGAGGCGAGGCCAGGGGCGAGGCCAAAGGATTGGTCACGGCCGTGCGGACCGCTTGCGAGCTCTTGGGAGTAGAGCTCACGGCTGCACGAGAGGCACGCCTGGCGAAAGCATCGACGGCCGAGCTCGAGGCGCTGCTCGATTCGCTGAAGCGAGATCGGCGTTGGCCTGAATGACCGGCGATGCATGCCAAGGCAGGGTTGACAGAGACGAGCTGCGTAGCCCGCGCAGTCTTGCCATCGCGTCGTCGGCCCCCCGCCTGCGCGGAGCGCCGCGAAGCGGCGTGAGCCGCCCAAGCTCTGCTCCGGCTTGGCCACGCCGCAGGTAGCACGGTCTTTCGGCCCAATGGCCCACTGCCGTGGCCGTTACTTCTTCCACGGGAACATCGCGTGCTGGCCATTTCCTCAGTGCTGGCTCGTCAGATCCAACCAGGGAGCCGGTTGGCCGCTCATCCCTCAACAGGATAGGAAATGCTCCGTGACTCGACTGCGAATTCTCGGACTGCGCCCGGTGAGTCTTGTCGCCTTGACCGCGATGCTCTGGCACAAGCCGGCCACGGCCATCATCGTCTACAAGGGCCAGATCGTCCCTGCCTGGCCGGATATCACGGGACCGGCTTTGGCACCTACGCCCGGAGGAAACCTGTCGTACGCACTGGGCACGGGCGTGTTCCCGCACCCAACGGGCACGGTCAAGGGCCTGGTCCTGCTGGTCGACTTCAGTGATCAGCCGGCAGACTTCACCGAACAGGAGATCAGCGACTGGCTCAATCTCGAGGGGTTCTCGCGGTTTGGGTGCAACGGTTCCGTACACGACTACTACTACGACATATCCAATGGCGTCGTGGACTTGCAGCACACGGTTCGCGCCTACTACCGCGCCAAAAACACCAAGGCCTACTACGAAGCGGACACCGGCTACGCTCGTGCCGACGAGCTGCTCAAAGAGGTCATCGCTGCAGCCGATCCGGACGTGAACTTCGCCGACTACGACAATGACGAGGATGGCGAGACCGAATCGATCAGCATTCTCTATGCGGGGCCCATGGTGACGTGGGGTCAAGGCCTCTGGCCCCATGCCGGTTGGCTCGGACAGAAGCACGATGGCGTGACGGTGAATCGATACCAGATGGCCAACATCGGGGACTCGTTCAGCCTGTACGTCTTCTCCCATGAGACAGGACACATGCTCTTCGGTTGGCCGGATCTCTACGGCTTCGGCGACTACTGTCTGATGGGCAACTACATGGACGCGACGAACCCCGTCCCCGTCAACGACTTCTTTCGCGCCGACCAGGGCTGGATCCCACTGTCCGACATCACTGCAGAGACCAACGCCACCTTCGCCGCTGCCGTCGATGCAGGGGGCTATCGCTACGTCAATCCGGCAAAACCCAGGGAGCTCTTCTTCTGGTCGAACGTCCAGAACACCGGCCGATGGAGCAATCTCGCGGGTAGCGGTCTGCTCATGCTCCACTACGACGGCTCCATCGATGGGAACAACCCGCCCGACCCTCTCGAGCTCGCGGTGGTTCAAGCCGACGGCAAGAAGACGCTCGATCAGACGACGTGGCCCGACCCTGGCAGCGACGCCAAGGACTTTTTCCGGGCGGACAACAACGCGGAGTTCTCGTCGACCACTTCACCCAAGTCGAGCTGGAACGACGGTTCTGCCTCGGGACTCAGGGTCTACGCCATCAGTGCGACGGGCGCTGAGATGCAATTCAGCGTGGGCGACGGTTCCGCAGGCGGCAGTCCCAGCACCGGCGGCAGCTCGAACACGGGTGGAGGGGCGGGCACCGGCGGCGCCTCTGCGTCCGGAGGAACCGCAACGTCGGGAGGACGCGAGGCAACCGGCGGTCGTGGCCGCGCGGGAGACAGCTCGACGGGCGGTCAGAACACCGCAGGGGGCACGCGTGCCGGCGGCACCAGCAGCGGCGGCTCACCCACCGGCGGCAGCGCCACGGGCGGCGTGAGTGTCGGCGGGACAACGGGAAACGGCGGCGCGCTCACGGGGGGTGCCGCGAACACTGGCGGCGCCGTCGCCACCGGCGGCCAGGGAAGCGGCGGCAGCCCGGTCACCGCTTCGGGTGGCACGAACCTGGGTGCAGCGGCGGGCGTGTCCGGGACTCAGGCCGGCGGAGGCGGGACAGGTGGGCTCGGCACCGGTGCCTGGGCCAACTCCCAGGGTGGCGCATTCAACGCCACCGGTGGCGGCTCGACTGCCAACGGGGCCACGGCCACGGGAGTCAATGCCCAGCGCTCCAGCGCTGACGACGGTGGCTGCAGCTGCAGCGTGCCGTATCGCTCCCCGCGTCCGGTCATGGACCTGCTGTTCTCGCTTGCAGGCCTGGCCGGGATCCTGCGACTCGCCAGCCGTCGCAGGCGCACAACGGGTTCGACGCCAACCGGAGTGTCCTGATCCGCTGCGGCTCGGCCTGGTAGCTGATGGGGATCAGCTGCCCGCGACGCCTCGGGTTCGCACGCCGAGCTGCGGGTCAGCCTGGAAGTCGGAACTTGCATCGAAACGCGGCGCTACTCTCCGAGCGCCAACCCGTCCCGACGCGGATCCGCGCAGCCCAGCCAGAACGCCTGGCCGCCTCGCCAGATGCGCTGGATGCCCTGCAGCCCGCTCGTCTGCGGTCCCAGGCTCACGATGTGCCCCTTGGCCTCGAGTCCGCGCACGAGCCGTTCGGAGACGCGGCCGGTTTCGAGCTCCGTCGGGCCGTTGCGCGACCCGAAGTTCGGCAAGGCAATGGCCGTCTGCAGATCCAGGCTCCAAGCCATCGTGGCCACGAGCACCTTGGTTACGTAGTTGATGATGGCGGAGCCACCGGGCGATCCCACGCTCAGAACGAGCTCGCCGCTGTCTCGCCGAAAGACGAGCAGCGGAGCCATGGAGGAGCGAGGACGCTTGTTGGCCTCGACGCGGTTGGCCACGGGCAGCCCGTGCTCGGTGGGCGTGAGCGAGAAGTCCGTCAGCTCGTTGTTGAGCAAGAAACCCCTCACCATGATCTGTGCCCCGAAACCGTGCTCGATCGTCGAGGTCATGGAGAGGGCATTCCCGTACGGGTCGACGATGGAGACGTGCGACGTCGAGGGCAGCTCCGGAGTTCGACCGTCCCCGAGCGCCCCGGAGCCGGCTGGATTGCCGGGACTCGCGTGGCCCATGCTGCGCTCCCCGATGAGTTGCGCTCGCTTCGCGAGGTAGACAGGATCGAGCAGCGCGCGGGGACTGCCGCCAGGCAGAGGCACGAAGTCCGGATCGGCCACATAGCGGTCTCGATCCGCAAAGGCCAGTCTCTCGGCCTCGGTCACCCGATGCACGGCTTCGACGCTGAGCTCCAGTCCCCCGGACCTCCGTACGGGGCCCAGCGCCTGCAGGGGGCGTTGTTCGAGCATGCCGAGGATCTGGCCTATGGCGAGCGTTCCGGAGGACGGCGGCGGCGGGCCGCAGATCCGCCACAGCTGGCTGTCGACACAGAGCGCGTCCCTGCGCTTCGGCTGGTATCCTGCGAGGTCCGCTTCGGTGAGCAGCCCAGGATTGCGTGGGTGTCGGCGCACTTTGGCGACCAGGTCGCGTGCCACGGCGCCGCGATACAGCGCGGCGCTCCCGCGCTCGGCGATCTGGCGAAGAACCGTGGCGAACTCGGGGTTCTTGAGCAGGGTATGCGCGGTCTTGGCAGATCCCTCGGGCGTGTAGAAGTAGGCGCGGGCGTCCGGATCGTCCCGAAGAGAGCGCGCGTCGCTGGATCGCAGCAAGGTGGCCAGCCGCGCACTGATCGGAAAGCCCCGTTCGGCCAGTTCGATCGCAGGCTGGAACAACTGCTGCCACGGCACGCGCCCGTGCTCCCGGTGGCAGAGCTCGAGCATGCTGACCAGCCCCGGAACACCGACGGATCGGCCACCCACCACGGCGTCCATGAACGCCATCGGTCGGCCATGCTGCATGAACAGGTCGGCAGATGCGGCTCGCGGGGCCGTCTCCCGACCGTCGAAGACCTCGACGCGCCGGCCGTCGTAGTGCGTCAGGAACGCACCGCCGCCGATCCCGGAGGACTGGGGCTCGACCAGATTGAGCACCATCTGCACGGCAATGGCCGCGTCGACGGCGCTCCCTCCCGCGCTGAGCACGTCATAGCCCGCCCGCGTCGCGAGCGGATGGGCCGCTGCCACCATGAATCGCTTCGCCAGCCGACCGGGCTTTTCGGCGAACCCGCTGGGGCCCTCGGGCGCGGGACGGCCCTGCTCGGAGGCGGCGGGCACCGTCCGCTCGTTCGGCCCCGGTTCGGGTGCGGGCCGAGCGCGTGCGCAGCCCACGAGGACGAGACTGGCGAAAGCGAGGATCTTCCGAGACCGAATCGGGTGCAAGGCTCGAGAGGAGCGCCCGTCCGGGCGCCTGTCAACCGCCACGGCTCCGGATGCGCGCGGCCACCGCCTCGCCGAGCCGTTCGATGACTTCGACCGTGCGCTCCCAGCCCATGCACGGATCGGTGATGCTCTGGCCGTAGCAGAGCTGCTCGGAGCCCAGCTCCTGGCGTCCCTCGACGAGGAAGCTCTCGAGCATGACCCCGAACACCTGGCCGTCGCCCTGGGCGATACGGTCAGCGATCTGGGCGGCCAGCGCGGCCTGGCGCACCGGGTCACGACCGCTGTTGGCGTGGCTGCAGTCGATCATCAAGCGGGGGCGCAGGCCGGCCTGCTCGAGGCGACGCGCCGTCTCGGACACCTGCTCTGCAGAACAGTTCGGCCCGCTGCGGCCTCCCCGCAGGATGACGTGACAGAGGGGATTGCCCTGGGTCGCGACGATGGCGGCCAGTCCCTGTTTGGTCACCGAGAGGAAATGGTGCGCAGAGAGTGCCGCGTGGATGGCGTCGACCGCGATCTGCACGTCACCGTCCGTTCCGTTCTTGAAACCCACGGGCATGCTGAGCCCGGAGGCGAGCTCGCGGTGTACCTGGCTTTCCGTGGTGCGCGCACCGATGGCACCCCAGCACACCAGATCCGCGATGAACTGCGGGCCGATGGGATCGAGGAACTCCGTCCCCGTGGGCAGGCCGAGCGAAACGACGTCTCGCAGAAAGCCGCGCGCCAGGCGCAAGCCTTTGTTGATCGCGAACTTCCCGTTCAGGTCCGGGTCGTTGATGAGCCCCTTCCAACCCACGGTCGTGCGCGGCTTTTCGACGTACGTGCGCATCACGACGAGCAGCTCTCCGTGCCACGCCGCAGCCATCGCCTTCAGACGCTCCGCGTACTCGAGGCCGGCCTCCGGGTCGTGGATCGAGCAGGGGCCGATGACGACCAAGAATCGCGGGTCAGCCCCCGTGAGGACGGCGCCTATCTCGTCACGGGACGTCGCGACGAGATGGGTCTGCTCGTCGTCGAGCGGCAGCTCCTCCATCAAGATGGCGGGTGGTATCAGCGGGCGAAGGCTTTCGATCCGAACGTCGTCAACGCGAGAGAACATCCCGGCAAGGGTAGTACCGTCGAGGCGACGGTCCAGCTGCAAAAAGGGACCGCCCGAGCCGCTCAGAACAGGCGCAGCAAGGGCATGCCGACGCTGAGGCCCAGGGATTCGGTTCGCGCGGAACCCGCGCCCACGGGCTCCTTCCAGGCGATGTAATTCACTTCCCAGAACAGTCGAGCCGAACCCCAGCGCAGCCACAGATTGTAGTAGGACCGTCCCTGTATCTGCGGGTAGAAAAAGGCCCCGCCGTTCAGGTTGTGCGCACGGGCGCCCAGGTCGAGGAAGATGGCTTCCAGGCCCTGGGGGAAGCTCGGAACGAAGCGCAGCTTGCCGGTGCTCTGGAACAGCAATGAGTGCATGCCGAGCAGCAGGTTGACGGTCAAGCGTCGGTCCAGCAGCGCAAACTGCTCCGTCCACAGGTAGAGCCCCTGGTCGGCGAAGGATCGCACGTGCAGCGGGGTTGCATTGAAGTAGACGATCCGCGTCGTCGCGCCGAGGGAGTAGCCTGCGTAGAGAGTCAGGAGGTTGGTGCCGGTGCGCAGTTGGGTCTGGGGATCCTCGAAGCGGTAGAGGTAGGGGCCGATCCCCGCGCCCACGAACCCCGCGCTGAGGACCGGCGGCAGGCGGGCGCCGAGGACCACTTCCTGTCCCCGGGCAGACAGATGTAGCGTGCCGGGATCCGGCCGAATGCGGAAGCGAAAGACCCCGGTGGGCTCGCTACGTGTTGCGATCCCTTCGGCTTCGACCGTGGCCCCGACATTGTCCCAATACGTGACGAGCTCCAGCGCCGCGGTGCGTCGGCCGTCCCGCGGCACGGACACCGGGCGGCAGGCGACCCAGAGCCACGAGTCGCCGGGGATCCGACCGCGCCTCACCCTCACGCCGTGGGGAGAACAGCTGACGTCCATGAGCACCGCGCCTCGGTGCTCGGCTCTTGGGGCGAATCGGACGACCAGCGTGCCAACCTGCTCGGCCCCGCCCCGGCGGATGCGCAGCCGCAGTTCGTGCGGTGGGCCCGACAGCAGCGCCACGGGCAGTTCGATGGTTCCTGTCCCAGTCGGGTCCACTTTCAGGGGGTGGGACACGCCGGCGTGCTCGACCGTGCCTTTCTGGACGCGTTCGGCCCGGATCGTCACGACAGCGCGAGGCAGGGAGAGCGCGCCTCCGACCCTGACCCACTCCAGGCTGCCTGGCTCGAGCGCGGCCGAAACTCGCGGCGGCGGTGGTTGCACCCAAGTCAGTGAGTAGTCCGAGACGGCGAAGTCCGCCGGGCTGAACGCTGCGGACGACGACTCGGCCAGCACGGCCGGCGCCAGTCGACGCGGCAGCTCCGCCCCACACACCGCGTGGGTCCGGACGAGCCCGGTGAGCACGCTGAGCCCCCAGAGCAGCCGTCCGAGCGGCATTCTCATGACCGACAGCAAATCGGCCGCATCGTATCACTCGGAGACTGATAGAAACGAGCTCAGTGGCAAGCCTGCGCGGATGGCTCGGAGTCCGGCCGGGTGAAGGCCGTCTGGTCGCGCTGGCCGCGACCACGATCCTGTGTGTCGTCGCGCTCAATGTAGTGACGATCGGGACCGCGACGGCGCTGGTGCTGGGCGCGTATCCAGCGTCCGTCTTGCCACCGCTGTATGCGGTGGGGGCCGGCTTCAGCATCCTCGTGACGTTGGGGATCAGCAGTGCGGTCGGGCGCGTTGGACGCTGGGCCGAGACCGCTGGGGCCTTGTTCGTCTTCGGCGCTTCGCTCCTGGTGGTGCGGACCGTGCTCGGCGCCAAGGCCGAATGGGCGGTCCTGGTGCTGCACCCCTGGGGCCTGGTCGTCTCGAGCCTGTTGGTCGTTCAGACCTTCACCCTGGTCAACGACAGCTTCGACAGCGGACAAGCTCGGCGACTGTTCCCGCTCGTCGGGGCTGCGGGTAACCTCGGCGCGTTCGTGGGGGGCGCGGGACTGTTCCAGCTCGCGGGTGTCGTCGGTACGGCCAACCTACTGCTGGTGGCAGCGACTTTGGCTGTGGCCGCGGGCCTCGGCGCGCACGGTCTCCTCGGCGGGCGCAGCGACCCGCGAGCGATGACGCCCACCGCCCGGCTTTCCGGCACGATCCCCGCCAGCGGATGGCGACAACGGCTCCGGGAGCTGGGCGGTCTGCTCAACGATCGGCTGCTCGGGCGTCTGGTGCTGGTGGCCCTGGCCACCGGCATCGCATCCACCGTGATCCGCTTCGGATTCGAGGTCGAGCTGAAACAGAGCTACGAGCCCGACCAGATCGCCGCCTTCATCGGGGGCTTCAACGTGGCCTGCAATGTGGGGGCGCTGCTGGTGCAGAGCCTGCTGGAGCGGCGATTGATCAGGCTGACCGGGTTCGTGGGCGGTCTGGTGAGCTTGCCCCTCGTCCTCGGTCTGGGCGCGGTGGCGTGGCTGTTCGCTGCGGGCATCTGGGTCATGGCAGCCGTTCGCGCCGTGGAGAACGTGGCGCGCTACTCAGTGGCCCGCACCGCCGACGAGCTGGTCGTGGTGCCGCTCTCGTCGGTACTGAAGCGCCGGACTCGGCTGCTGCTCGTGGGTCTGGTCCTTCCCGCAGCGACACTGCTGGCGTCGCTGCTCATCGCCTCGGTGGCCACGCTGCATCCGCGCGCGCTCGCCGTGGTGACGTTGGTGGCGGGGGCCCTGGGCGCGCTGGCGGCCTTGACGGCCACGGGTCCGTACCTCGAGCGATTGCGGGCAGCGTTGGCCAGCCACCGGTTGCGGGTGGATCCAGAGGGACGACTTGCGTCGCTTCTGGACGGGCGCACGCGGTCGCTCATCGAAGCAGGGCTCGGGTCAGCGTCCGAGGACGACGTCGCCTTCTCGCTGAACGTGACAGCCCAGGCCGGGCTCGCTCTCGAACGGTGCCGGGTCGAGGCCTTGTACGCGCACGCCGATCCGCGCCTGCGTGGGGCGGCCGTGGCAGCCGCCGCAGCGTGCGGTGGTGCCGAGTGGGCTCCCGCGCTCCGCGAGCTGCTCGACCGAGAAGCGGATGCAAAAGTAGGAGCCGCGGCGATCCGGGTTCTGGCCCGTCTCGACCCCGACGGCGCGGCCGAGTCTCTGTCGCGGTGGGTCGAGGATCCACGTGCGCCGCTGCGGCTGGCCGCGCTGGCCACGGTGCGCGGTGAGGCAGCCGTCCCAGTGCTGGTGCAGGCACTCGAGGATCGCGCACAGGCCGTTGCCGCCAGCGAGTCCCTGCTGCACTGTCCGAGCGGTGCCGTCGTCGCGGCCCTCGGTCCCCTCGTGCGCCAGGGCACGGGTGGGGCTGCCGCTGCCGCACGCGTGCTGGGACAGCTCGACGCCCCGACGGCCGCCGCCGAGCTGGTCGCTGCGCTCAGTGACACCGGCGGCTGCCAGCGACATCACCTGCTGCGTGCGCTCGGACGACAGCGCGGCCGAGGGCGCGATCTTCGCCCCCACCGGCCCGCCCTCGAGCGCGAGCTATTGCGCGAGCTGCGGCGTATCGCCACCTGTCGCTTGCTGGCGGAGCAGCCCCTGCCGGCCGACCCGCGGGCGAACGCGGTCCTGCAGGCCGAGTGCCGCTTCCAGCGGGGGTTCGCCCAGGAGTCCCTGTTCAGCCTGCTGGCCCTTTCCCACGACCCGGCCGAAGTGCGTCGAGCTCAGCTCAACCTGTCCGAGAGCGACCGGCGAACGCGCTCGCTCAGTCTGGACCTGCTGCGCCACGTGCTGCCCAAGCGGCGGGCTGCCTTGATCCTGCCGTACCTGGAGCAGGTCCCACTGGGCGAGTTGCTCGAGCGCGCGCGAGCCGACCTCGAGCTGACCTGTGACCTTGCCACCGACTACAAGACGATCCTACACGAAGCGTCCGAGCCGTGGCTGCGCTGGCTGGCTCTGGCGCTGCTCGGTGAGCGACCGCGCACGTCCGAGGAGGAACACATCATGCCTCTGCTCGAAGAGATGTACCTGCTGCGCAGAGTCGAGCTGTTCTCTCAGCTTGCCCCTGAACAGCTGCTGGTGATCGCGGAAATCAGCGAGGAGATCGAAGTGCCAGCCGCCACGGTGGTGTTCGAGCAGGGCGATCCCGGCGACGCGTTCTACGTGGTGCTGCGCGGCAAGCTCACGGTGAGACGAGGCGACCAAGTGCTCGCCACGCTCGAGGCGCGCGACTGTTTCGGGGAAACGGCGCTGCTCGACGGCGGGCTGCGCACGGCCACCGTCCGCGCCGAAACCGACTGCGAGCTCAGCGTGATCTCGAGCCAGGACTTCCACGACCTGCTCGAAATCCACCCCAGCATCGCCCGCGGGATGCTCGTGATCCTGGCCCAGCGCCTGGCGGCGGCATCGAAAGCGGAGGGCTCGGGGACGTGAGCGGCGAATCGCCTCGACGACGCGTGGCTCGCCGCGAGACGCGGGGGTCGCACTGTGAAGCGCTGAGCGTGAGGTAGAATCATGGAAGACCAAGAGGTGCTCGAACGAATACGTGCAAAGCCATTGACTCGAGCAGAGGCGGCCAGCCTGGCGCAAGCCGTCGACGCAGCGACCATCCGCCGTGCCCTGCCCACGATCCTGAGCGAGCTCGGCGTAGCGTCCGCCACGCTCGCGGCCTTCGCGCTGCTGGCCCAGGGCGAGAAACCCGGGGACGAGCTCTTGCTGGCGCTTCTGCCCGAAGTGGACGACATGGCCCACTTCGCCACACTGCTCGCTCACGGCGCGGAGCACCTAACGAGCCTCTGCGTGCAGCTGCTCGAACAAGGACGCATGAGCGCGCCGCGGGATGCGTTCGCCACGCTGCGCGCGGCCGAGGCTCTGGGCGATACGCCACCGCCGGCGGCGCTGCTCCTGTCTCTGCGCCGGCAGCTCCGCCGTTGCGTCGACCTGAAAGAGGGGATCTTCCTCGGCAAAGCAGCATCGCTCGTCGGGGACGCCTTCACCCGAGAGCTGGGTGCCCCATGGATCGAGATGACTCGCGAGGTCGAAGCCCTTCCCTTGGGAGCGCCGGCACACGATCCGCTGCGCGTGCTTCCCGAGGCAGCACCGAAGCGCTGGGTGACGGGATATACCGTACGCCAGCAGAGCCCGGCGGCGGGCCGCAACGACCCTTGCCCGTGCGGCAGTGGCAAGAAGTACAAGAAGTGCTGCATGCTGAAGGATCGAGACGCGGCGCCCGAGGGACCACCGGAGCCCGAGCCCGAGCTGCTCACCTCCGCGCAGGTGGGCGAGCTCCGACCCCAGCAGCTGCGTCGGCTCGATCCGAACAAGCTCGGCGCGGTGCAGCTCCTCGTGGCCTATCGACGGCTCGCGGACTTCCACTACTGGCAGGAGGCCGCGCGGCTGCTCGACGTGCTCGAGACGCGTACGGATCCGGACAACGCCGATGGCCACCGTCACGACTTCACGGCAAGTCTGCTCGAGGCCGGCCAGCTCGAACTGGCGGAGCAGCAGTACGCGAAGCTGTCAGCCGACGCGCAGGACGACCTGCGCCTGGAGCGCGCGTGCGCCCGCCGAGAGGACGGCCTGCTCGAGCGGCTCGAAGCCGAGGCCCGCCGAGGCCTGCTTCCTGAGGCAACGACCGACCTGGTCGAGGTGGCCCACGTGCTCTTGCGTCACAGTCCTGCCCTGGGGATCCTGGTCGCGCGCGGCGCTTTGTCTGCCGATCGCGCGCTCGACAGCGACGTCCTGCTGCAAACGGCAGAGGAGGCGCGCGACACCGCAGCGCTTCCCCCCTTCGAGCCATGGTGGGACATCTGGGACATGATGCTCGCCAAGCGCATGGGCGAAGTGAAAAAACGCACGCTCGAGCAGGCGCGAGCCGACATTGCCGAACGGACGCTCACGGAGCTCAAGGCCGCGACCGACGAGGCACAGGGACTGCGCACCGAGCTCGGCAGCCTCGAGACGCGCCTCGAGGCCCTCACGAGCGAGCGCGACGCGCTGGCCAAGACGGCTCGGCCAGACGAGCTCGAGCGTGCGAAAGCCCAGAGCGCAGAGCTCGAGAGTGAACGGCGACGCCTGAAGAACAAAGTCGAACAGCTGCGCGGCCTTCTGAGCCACAGCCAGCGCGAACGCGCGGAGCTACGCCAGCGCGTGTCCAAGCTCGTCCAGGCCGACGCGGACGCGCCACGACCCGGCGCAGGGCAGCCGAGCCCCTCCGAACGCCCGACCGCCGTGAACGGCGACGCGACGGACGCAGGCGCCGAAGCGACCGACGCGCTCGAGCTCGACGATGACACGAGGTTCGTGCCTCGCCGGCTCCTGGTGCCCGAGCTCACGACTCGCGCGAAAAAGTCCTTGCTCGAGCTGCCGGCGCACGTCGGCCGCGCGGCGCTGGCGCTCCTGGCCGAGCTCGGGGCTGGTGACGAAGCGAGCTGGGCCCGGGTCAAACGGCTGCACGCGCTCGAAGCCGTTCGTTCGGCGCGCGTCGGGATCCACTACCGCCTCCTGTGCCGGGTAGAGGAGACGGAACTCCGGGTGCTCGATGTCGTGCATCGCCGCGAGCTCGAGACGGCGATCGGGCATTTGAGGGGGTGAATGGGTCCAGAGGTGCCAGACGTGGCTGGAGGCTGTCCTCGCTCCCGACGTGCGGGTCACACAGACTCCCGCGCTTGTCCGACGCAACGGGGTCGCGCAATGCCCTCGGGTCACCCCGGTCACCCCCGCCCTCGTCGCCCACGGATCTTGGCCTCGATGTACCCGTCTCCGAAGAACTTCCGAGCAGCGTGCTGGTTGTGCAGACGGCATCGAAGCGTCACATTCGCCAGCGTCGCAGGCCCTCCGACCGCGTGGGGCTCGATGTGCTCGAACTCGAGGAAGCGGCGTTCGCTGCAGCGGCGGCCCGTCTTCGAATCGACGAACGTGCACTGGCCGCCATCTCGCTCTGAAACGCCGCGACGCACCTCGGCAGCAATGGTGCGCGACCCTCGCGCGTCCTGGGCCGAAGCACGCGCTGCACCTGGCGAGGACACACTGGTCCTTCCTTCCCGGACTCGCTCCGGAGCGAGCTCGGGTGAGCGGTTCGGCGCGGACGCGCGCCGTCGCCCGGAGCTCGATGCCTTTCGAGCACGCCCTGCTCCAAAACGACGCTTCTGTTCCTGGATGATGAGCGCGTCCAGGGCACGCTCGAACAGAGCGGCGATGTCGCCGGGCGGCACCGCATGGCTCGCAAGCTCCCGGGCACGTTCGAGCTTCTGTACCAGCTCCTCCCTGGCGGTGAAGGTCACGCGGTAGCGCTGGGGCGCGCGGGGCTCGATGCGTGGTCGGTCCGCAGCGCGGACGAGCATCCAGGTTGGGGTTTTCTCGGATGTGCGACCGGGCGCGTGGCCGCCGATCGTGTCGTCGGGCTGATTCCGTCCGCTCGTGACCGAGCCGTCGGCGTCTGCTGCCGTGACCGAGTCGGTTGCCGTGGCCGACTCGGTTGCCGTGGCTGACTCGGCTGCCGTAGCCGAGTCGGCTGCCGTGGCCGAGTCGGCTGCAACCGCCGAGTCGGTTGCCACCGCCGAGTCTGCTGCCGTGGCCGAGCCGGCTGCCACCGCCGAGTCGGTTGCCGTGGCCGAGTCGGCTGCCGTGGCCGAGCCGTCGGCGTCTGCTGCCGTAGCCGAGTCCGTTGCCGTGGCCGATGCCGTGCCCCTGGCCCCCGCCGCTTCTGACGAAGCGGCCGGTAGCTTGCGCACGCTGGCCGGCACGTCCGGTCGCGGGAACCGCTCGGCGACGAGCTTCTCGACCTGCCGCTTGGTCTTCCCGCACGCTGCGTTCAGAAGGTCCAAGTGGTTGTCGGGCGTCAGGCACGGCGCCACGGCAAGCAACCCCGACAGGTGCAGCTCGCCGCTCGTTACCAGGCCCAGCGCGGCCGGGAACCTGCGCACCAGGCGCGCGGCGGTGATGCGCTTGTAGGCTTCATCCTCACTGAACTGCAGTGATTGCACGCAATACTGGAACAGGGACGAAAACGCCCAGCACGCGTGCAGGCGCCGTGCGTCGACTTCCCCCAGATGGACGAGCAGTTCCGCGGTGAGTCGGTGGTCCCGCTGCACCAGCGCAACGAGCTGTGTTCTCAGCTCGTCGTCGGCGAGCCGTGCTACCTCCTTGGCGAGCTCTGCTACGTCCTGGAACGCATGGCCCAATGCATCGAACGTCATGACGCAAGATAACACGGGGTTTTCTGAGCTCTTGCGTGCCGCCCAGCGAGCGTTTCCAGGCACGAAATGCTTCGGCGCTCATCGCGTTGCCCGAGCGCACGACCTGACGCGAGCTCGTGCGCGCAACGTGCCTTGCTGGCGTTCTCGAGCTCGAGAAGCGTTCGAGGGCCTGGGAGCCCGTCAATGAAAATCGACGTGTCGACGCTGAAGAATGCGAGACTCCTTTCGGGGTCGGGTGCTGTCTCCAGAACGGCCGCAGAACTGGCGGCCCGCAGGTTGGCTCAGGCTTGAGGCGTTCGCCGCACAGGTCGACAGGTTCGTAGCGTTCGAGGCCGTCGACGAATGCGGCTATCCACTGAGTTCGCCCCCTGCTAGCCAGGAACCCGCAGACGATACACGCCGAACTGGGAGTCAGGGGAATACCAGACGGCGCTACCGTCCCACTCCACGCAGGAGAAGGAGCCCGGCTGCGCCTCGATCCCGAGGCCCGCGGGGTCGAACTCCCACAGCAGGTCACCCATGAATGAGTAGTGAAAAAGGTTGGACCAGCCCTCCCCGGAGCCCCCGATCCAGAGCCCCGCAACGTCCGAGCTGATCCCGGTGGGATGACCGAAGAAGTCGGCCTCCCAGTTCAGAATCAACTGACCGTCGGCGGCGTGCTTGTAGATCGTGCCGAAGTTGTAGTCGCCGACCCAGAAGTACTGCCCGTCCCAGGCAAAGCCGCTGTTGCTCCAGTAGTTCAGACCGTCCCTGCGCTCGAGCGCCACGCCCGTCAAGTCGACCTTGACGAGCCCGAGACCCGTGCCCATCCAGAGCCCATTTCCGCCCCAGCTCAGGTCCTGTGGGAAGAGGTCGCTCTCGAACGAGCTGATGACGTTGCCGGCCGTGTCGAGCTCGAAGACTCTGTAGAGATTGTCGAGCATCCACAGGTGCTCGCCATCCCAGGCCAGCCCCTCGCAGCGGCTGCCCGGGGACACGAACGACGACAGAATCGACGCGTCACCGATACCGCCGACCCCGCCGAAGCCGCCCGTGCCGCCGAAGCCGCCCGTGCCGCCGAAGCCACCCGTGCCGCCCTGCCCCAAAGCTCCGCCGCTTCCGGCATTCCCGCTGGACCCGCCGGAGCCCCCACTCTGCAGACAGTCGGCGAACTCGAGCAGCTCGCCGAGGCAGCTCACGTCAGCCGGCACGGCGTGCCCGTCCGTGTCGCATTCCCACGTCTCGACGCTGGCCAGGCAGGCGAGCGCGTTGTCGAAAGCGTCCGCGCAACCCGGCGCGACGCCACCCTGCTCGACGCAGGAAGCGGCGCACTCGTCGGGGTTGTCGCCAGGACAGGACGCCATCCTAACCCGCGAGCAGTAGCTCGCGCAGGTACTCTCGGCGTTGCCGCTTCCTCCGCCGCCCGCGCCGCCCCCGCTGCCCGCGGTGCCGCCACGGCCCCCGCCGCCGGTCGAAGCCGCCGTGCCGCCCGTACCTTCGCTGCCGCCCACAGCTCGCGATGTATCCGCGATGCCGCCGCCTCCCTGCGCCGAGTCGTCGCCGCTGACGCCGCCTCCCTGCGCCGAGTCGTCGTCGCTGACGCCGCCACGTTGAGATGCACCCGCCCGTTCGGCCCCGACGCTGGAGATCCCGGCGAAACTGCCCCCCGGGTTTTCGGACCCGCCAGCGGAGCGGTCGGAGAGCCCGGCCACCACCTGGCAGCCACAAGCCATGCCGACGGCCAGCACTACCAACGGGCTCGAGGGACCCTGCATCGGGCGGGAAGGATACGCGCAGGGGCGCGGCTCTGAAAAGCGTCCCGCCGTTCGGGAATCATTTCGCGCACTCGAGCGAGCGTCCTGCGACGGCACCAGGCGCGCGGCGGTGATGCGCTCGTCGGGCTCGTGTCTCCAGGACAGGCCAAAGAACTGGCCGACCGTCGCCCACACGGCCTGGTTTGCACGGCCGAAGCGACGGTCTGTTGTAGCCGAAGAGCCGCTGTGCGAACGTGCTGGGCCGAGACCATGGCCGAGGGCACGCTCAGCTGGCTCCACTTGAGCGATCTCCGCCTACCAGCGCAGCCAAGAGCCGAGTGGCAACAGCTCGAGGGGCTGCTCGTCGATAGCTTGCGCGCGCGGCCCGACCGGTTCGACCCGGTGGACCTGGTGTTGCTGTCGGGCGGGATCGCCGCGTCGGGCACGCCAGGGTGCTATGCCGAGGTCGATCGGTTTCTCGAACGCGTGCTCGGGGCGCTCGGCCCGGAGACGGACCACGACCCAGGGCCTGCGCTCATCGCCGTGCCGGGCGACTCGGACGTTGCGCCGCTCAGCGCGTTCGAGGCTCTCGGGTATGCTGCGTTCGATCGCTACGGGGCCCCGGACGATCCTCACGCCGTGGAGCTGCGTCGCCTGCTGTGGGAGCAGCGACAGTTCGGTTTCATCGAGCGGCTATTCTCACCCTATCTGGCATGGAGACAGCGCTGGCTGGCTCGCGCGAAGCCGGGAGTGATGATCCACGCGTCGCCGTTTCCGGGCGATCTGGCCGTGCGCATCGAGAAGCCCGGGCTCGGCGTATCGTTGCTCGGGCTCAATTCCGCGTGGATGCAGTATTCGGCGCGCGAGCGCCGCGGTCAGCTCGAGCTGCCTCTGGAGCAGATCCAGGCTGCACTGCCTCCGGGGCCGAGCCCGCTCGATTTCTTCCCCGGTCGTGGCCCGAGCTCGCCGGACGAGGCGATCCTGCTCGTGCACCACGGGCTCGACTGGCTGTCGCTGCGCTCCAAAGAGTCGATCCGAGCGCACGCGTACCATGCGGAGCGCTGCAGCGTGCTCGTGCACGGCCACGCGACGCGCAGCAGCTCCGAGCTGCTCGCGGTCTCGGGCGCACTGAGCCGCGCTCGCTTCCAGGTCGGCGCACTGGGCTCGTTGCCCGGTGCGGACGCTCCCGGCGAAGGGCCGCCGAGGCCGAGCTACGCGCTCGGCCAGATCGAGCCGACCGGCCGCGTGCGTGTCTGGCCGTTCTGTGTCGCGCAGCGCGAGGATGGCACACGCTCTTTCGACCGCGACCAGAGCTTCGACACCGACGAGCCGGATGGAGCCGTACTGCTCCGACCGGCAAGGGAGATCCCAAGGCGGCCAAGCGCGCCGTCCAGGCCGCGCATGCCGGGACCTCCTGGCCCTCGTCCGGGCGACGGACACGGCGGCGTGGGCCCCATCGCCCCAGCGCACGCGCTCACGGACGAAGAGCTCGAGCGCTTTCGGAGCTGGGCCCAGCAAGAGCACACGCGGCTCGATCTGGTGGGCATCGGCGCCGCGGACTTCACCTTCCGTCTCGAGGACGTGTACGTGGCCCTGGGCATCGGACGCAGGGTCCCCTGCGCCGAACAGCTGCCTATGCCGCACGGGTGCGCGGATCTCAAGAGACGCGAGGAGCGCGAAATCGATATCCTGGACGCGCTGGCCGTGAGCGGGGACGATGAGCTCGGGCTCTTCGGTGAGCCGGGCTCGGGCAAGACCACCGCGCTGAAGAAGCTGCTCTGCGTCGCGCTCACGAGCGCCCCGTCGCTGGGGTTGCCCGCCGATACGCTGCCCGCGCTGCTGCGCCTGCGCTACGTCACGGCCGAAGACCTCGGAGCAGAAGACGCGCTCGGCACCTTCTTCGTCCGCCAGCTGGTCGCCGAGTCCCGAGGAGCCATCGGCCGCGGGCTCGCCGAGCGGGTGTGGCAGCGCGGCCGCGTGTTGCTCTTGCTCGATGGGCTCGATGAAATCGCCGACGAGGCCCAGCGGCGCCGCGTGTGCGAGCTCTTGGAAGGGTCGCGCGCCGGCGTGCGAGCGCGCCAGAGCCGCATGGTGGTCTCGTGCCGCTACGCGGGATACGACGAGCTCAAGGGGGTGCGGCTGGGTCCACGGTTCGTCAAGCTCGACGTCAAGCCCCTGAGCGACGAGCTCATCGAGGAGCTGTCCGCCAAGTGGTTCCGGGCCGCACGGCGAGCCATGGCCGGCGATCGGTCGCAGCACGGTGAAGCGGATGCCGAGGCTCTCAAGGATGCACAGAGCCTGCTCGAGCGGCTCAGAGACAGAAACGAAGTCAGCTACCGCATCCGGTCGCTGGTTTCGACCCCGCTCTTGCTCACGCTGCTCTGCGTGGTGGTGCTCCGCGGCCAGGAGATCCCGCGCCGGCGTGCGGACTTCTACGCCGAGTGCCTCAAGATCCTGCTCGGGCGCTGGGCAACGCACCGGGGCGACCAGCCTCTTTGCGATGTGGACGAGGCGCTGCCCATCTTGCGGCACTTGGCCTACAGGCTGCACAAGGACTCGCGGCGCGACTTCGTGCTCGAGGAGCTCGACCAGTGGCAGGGCCAAGACATCGATCGCGTGGGCCGCCGCCGCGCCGAGATCCTGACCACCCGCATGCTGCTCGACTGGCTCGTTCAGCGAGCCGGCGTCATCGCCCGGGTCGGGCAGGAGCGCTACGGGTTCGTGCACCTGGGGCTGCAGGAGTACCTGTGCGCCACGCACATGGCCCGCGAGCGCCTGTTCCAGGAGCTCGCCGGTCATTTTGGCGAGCCCTGGTGGAAGGAAGTCACGCTGCTCGCTTTGGGCCAGAGCGAGCACGAGGTGTTCGTGCCGCTGATGCGCGAGCTGGCGCGTCCGGACGTGCTCACGGATCCGAAGCTCGAGCAGTGGCTCGTCGAGTGCCTGGACGAGGCGCGCGGGGTGACCAGCGAGCCGTTCCTGGGGCTGCTCGAGGACGAGTCCACGGATCCGAAGGCCCGAGCCACGGTGCTGCGCTTGTTCCTCAGCCGCCCGGAGCCCGAGCTGGTGCGCGTGGCAGCCACGCTCGATGCTACCCGGGACCACGCGGTCCAAGCGCTCGCCCAGGAGGCGCTGCTCAAGGAAAAACGCCGCAGCACCGAACGAGCCCCAGGATCTGCCGAGCCGACCGCCGCCGCGATCGAGTCGCCCGCGTACGACGTGTTCCTGAGCTACCACCGCAAAGACCGCGAGGTCGTGCGCCGCGTGGCCGAGGCCCTGCGTCAGCGGGGCATCCGGCCCTGGCTCGACGAAGAGGCGCTGCGGCCTGGCCGGTCGTGGCTCGATGACCTCGAGAAGATCCTGGGATCGGTGACGAGCGCGGCCTTGCTGCTGGGACCTGGTGAGCTCGGGCCGTGGCAAGAGCGGGAGATGCGTGTGCTGGTGGGGCAGCTCGTCAGGCGGGGCCTGCCCGTGATCCCGGTCTTGCTGCCGGGCGCGAGCGATGGCAAGGTGCCGTTGCTGCTCGAGGACTTGACGCGGGTGGATCTGCGCAGCGGGGTCACGCGCGAAGGGGTCGACCGGCTCGTGTGGGGGATCCGGGGTGAAGCCGTCGGCGCGGCCGTGGCCGAGGCCGCGGTGGGACTTGCCGAGACGAGCCTCGAGCTGCCTACGGGCATCCGGGTGCTCCACGTGCCTGGCGGACGATTCGAAATGGGTGCTGATGACATGAGCGAGCGCGAGCGCCCTGTGCACCGGGTGCGCGTCTCGCCTTTCTGGCTCGCAGAGACACCGGTCACGAACCGGCAGTATGAGCAGTTCGTCAAAGCAACCGGACACCGCGCGCCAGCGCTCTGGGGCAGGAAGTCCTTCGCCCGGCCCGAGCAGCCCGTGGTGGCGGTGACCTGGCACGATGCGGTCGCCTTCTGCGAGTGGGTCGGCAAGGAGTCAGGACGCCCTGTGGTGCTGCCCACCGAGGCCCAGTGGGAGTCTGCTGCGCGGGGTGCGGAGGGGCGGAAGTATCCGTGGGGGGACCAGGAGCCGGACAAGACCCGGGCGTGGTTCGGGCAATCGTACAAGACCGGGCCCGGCGAGGTGGGTTCGTTGCCTGCTGGGCGGGGGCCGTTCGGGCATCTCGATCTGGCAGGCAATGTCTGGGAGTGGTGCCGCGATGTGTGGGACTCGGACGCGTATGCGAAGCGAGCCAAAGCAAAGCAAGAGGTGGTCGATCCCGAAGTGACGGGGAAGGGAGATATGCGGTGTCTGCGGGGCGGCTGCTTCATCAGCGATGCGCAGTTCCTGCGCTCGGCCTTTCGGAACTGGAACCTCGCCGAGGACTGGTACTGGAGCATCGGCTTGCGTGTGGCCCTCCTCCCCGCGAGCGTTGACAGTTGATCCATTGATCATTGTTCTGTCGGGGGTTTCAGGGGGTGCGTCCGAGAGGTTCTGATGAACTGGTTGAATGAAAGGTTTCGACTCGGGTAATGGCTCGTTCGCCCGATAGCCTGGTCCCCTCTTGCGGCGGGCAACTGCCGGAGGAGAAGCGGGATGACAAAGCCCCCAAGTGTCGGCAGGGGGGCAAGGCGAACTCGCGGGCCGCAACACAAGTGAACGCCGTAGCAGCATCGTCAACCCCACCAGCGATCAGGCCGATTCAGCTGGAGTTATTCCCGGGGCGAGCCTGTCCCCTGAAGGCGAAGCCTGTCACGGGCCGAAGTGCAGCGAGCAAGGCTTCGGTTCGCCGGGACGGCAGCCTCCGGCACGCTGCCGCCCAGCCGCGGCCGCCGGCACGCTGACGCCCGGCGCTGGTCTCCGGCACGCTGCCGCTCAGCCGCGGCCGCCGGCACGCTGACGCCCGGCGGTGGTCTCCGGCACGCTGCCGCTCACTTTTTCTCTATGCGATGGCGTTTTCCGCTTTACAGCTTTTCGGAGCCCTGCGCTCGGCGCTGCGCTGATCGCCTACAAACCATGCGTCACCGCCCCGAGACCGTCCGCTCGCGCGCGTTCTCACGCGCGAGGACTTCTGTTTCGTCTCGACCAACGATCGCCGCTCTCGGCCGCAACACGGAGCACGAAAACCGCCGTGATATGAAGGTGAAATGACGCGCGCTCGCCCCGACTCGAACCCGGACGCCGACACGTCCGGCCGGACATCTGACTCCGACTGGCAGCTCGCCCACGCCGAGCTCGAGCGTCTCGCACACACGCGGGCTCGTCTCGACTCGAAGGAAGGCTACTGGCTGCTCCGCGCTCTGCGCGCTCGCGTCCATGTCGAGCTCGGCTACGGCAGCTTCGCCGAATACGTCGAGCGGATGTTCGGCTACGAGCCACGCTGGACCCACGAGAAGCTGCGCGTAGCCCAGGCGCTCGAACAGATGCCCGAGCTCCGCCGGGCGCTGTCGGGCGGCGAGCTGTCCTGGTCTGCGGTGCGCGAGCTGACGCGCGTGGCAACGGCTGAAACACAGGCCGCGTGGATCGAAGCAGCCCAAGGCAAGACACTGCGTGAGCTCGAGCGCCAGGTCTCGGGCAGAAGGCCTGGCGATCGGCCTGGCGACCATGCCCGCGCGTCAGCTCTGCGGCACGTGCTCCGATTCGAGGTGTGCGCCGACACGCTGGCGGTCGTGCGTGAGGCCATGGCCAAGCTTCGTCGGGACTCGGGCTCGTCGCTCGACGACGATGCGGCACTGTTGCTCATGGCGCGTCACGTCCTCGGCGGGCCAACCGATGCGGGGCGCTCGAGCTACCAGATGCTACTCAGCGTGTGCGAGCGGTGCGGGCGGGCAGCGCTCGAGGCGCGTGGACAGCTCGTCGAGGTCGGCCCCGAGGTCGTCGAGATGGCCAGCTGCGATGCGCAGAGCATCAGAGCGGTCGGCCCCGACGTCGTCGAGATGCCGAGCTGCGACGCGCAGAGCATACGGGCGGTCGGCCCCGACGTCGTCCGGATGCCGAGCGGCGATGCGCAGCGCATACGGGCGGTCGACGCCGACGTCGTCCAGATGCCGAGCGGCGACGCGCAGAGCATCCGCGCGGTCGGCCCCGACGTCGTCCAGATGCCGAGCGGCGACGCGCAGAGCATCCGCGCGGTCGACCCCGACGTCGTCCAGATGCCGAGCGGCGACGCGCAGCGCATCCGCGCGGTCGGCCCCGACGTCGTCCGGATGCCGAGCGGCGATGCGCAGCGCATACGGGCGGTCGGCCCCGACGTCGTCCAGATGCCGAGCTGCGACGCGCAGAGCATCCGCGCGGCCGACGTGAAGCGCGACGCACAGCTCGATGCGAAGCGGCACTCGGTGCCCCACGTATCTCATGAGGGCGATCACCCGCTCGGACGCGAGTCGGCGACCCACGTGGGTGAGCAGAGTGAGCACCCGCTCGAGCACACGTCGCTGACCCACCCTGGGCGCAAGTCGGCGACCGGCATCGGACGCGACACAGTGGCGCAGGCGAGCGATGCGCCGAGCACCCACGTGGGTCACGCGTGCCCAGTACGTTCGTGTCGTGCGCGCGACACGCGCGTTGAGTCGGAACCCGAACGCTACAGCCGCAAAGGCGTCGCTACCGGGCCGCGCGCAACGCAGGCCGTGCCGCCTGCCGTACGTCGCTGGGTCATGCGACGCGACCGGGGCTGCTGCGTGGTCCCTGGGTGCAAGAACGCGATCTTCGTCGATGTCCATCACATCAGGCCGCGCTCGGAGGGGGGCGATCACGAGCCAGATGGCCTCGCGGTCTTGTGTGCCGCTCATCATCGCGCCGCGCATCGTGGACAGCTTCTAATCGAGGGGCACGTTTCGACGGGCCTGGTGTTTCGTCACGCTGACGGCCGGCGCTACGGAGAGGCGGTGTGTGCAGCGCGCGCGGGAGCTTGGGCGGATGTGTTTCGCGCCCTTCGGTCGCTGGGATTTGCGGAAACCGAGACACGACGCGCGCTCGAGAAGACCCGGAGCGAGGTGTCGGAGCTCGGTGAGCGCCCGGGCGTCGAGCCTCTATTGCGCAGGGCGCTCGGGGTGTTGATGGAGGCTCGGGGACAGCGTCGACCGATGCCGAAACCCTCGGCAAAGAGCGGGCTGGGAGCGCGCGCGCCGAGCCGGACGGATGCCCGCGAACCCGGGCCCCCCAGCCGACGGCCATGCCGTCTGAACAGGCATCTGTGGCCACACAGCTCGCTGGTTGGCGACCTGCGTGCGGCTCGACTACGCTAGGCCCCATGCGCCTGCGCCGATTGGAACTCGAGAACTTCCGAGGCTTCGAGCGGCTAGACCTTCAGTTCGATGACCGTCTCACGGTGCTCGTCGGCGAGAACGGGTCAGGCAAGTCGAGCATCCTCGATGCCTTGTTGCTGGAATATGCGGCGTCGGTTCTACGAAAAGGGAGTCCGACCTGCAGTAGCACAGTCCACTTCGCCACATCCGACGGCGGTGACCGTACCTGCACCACGACAAAAAGCGAGCGGGGCGGCGGCAGCACAAACGCCCATCTGCTCACAGGATCGCCCGAGCTCATCGCCTTCGGCTCGACGCGCTCGGCCAATGCGCTCTCGGCTGCTCAGCGGGCGCCCGAGTCGCGCAACGCGGCGGAAGCAGGATTCAGCCCCCGCCCGGATTTCGCCGCCTTCGTCAGCTGGTTCTACGATCACGAGAACTACGAAAACCAACTTCGTGCACACGACGACGCCGCCTACCGGGATCCCGAACTCCAAGGCGTTCGCCAAGCGATCCAGAGCATGCTGCCCGGCGTGACGTCCCTGCGCTTCGACCGCGCCCGTCCCGGCGAGCGCAACCACCCGGCGCTCGTGGTCAACAAGGGCGACGTGATGCTGAGCCTCGCCGAGCTCTCGGACGGCGAGCGCTCGCTGGTGGCACTGTTCGCGGAAATCGCACGTCGGGCGGCCGCGCTCTCGCCAAACGCTCCCCTTGACGCGCCCCTGGTCGTGCTCATCGACGAGCTCGACGCCCACCTGCACCCGCGCTGGCAGGTCAACGTGATCCCACGGCTTCTCGAGACGTTCCCCCAGGCTCAGTTCGTGGTCACGACCCACTCGCCACTCGTGCTCGTCCACGTCCCCAAACAGAGCGTCCGACTCCTCAAAGACTTCACTTTGGTGCCCCTCAGCGACGAGACCAAGGGCCGTGACGCACGCGATCTGCTCGTCGATGTGTTTCAGGTTCGCACCCGCCCCGCGGACATGCAGAAGCGCCTCGATGAGGTCGCGAGCCTGATCGACACCGAGAACCTCGCCGCGGCTCGGGCCAAGCTCGGCGAGCTTCGACAAGAGCTAGGGCCGAACGACGGCGACCTGATCCGCCTCGGTAGTCTTCTGGACTTCCTGGAGGCCTAGATGAGACTCCTCGAGCACGGTGCGCGCGTCCCGGAATTGGACGAGCACCAGGCCGCGGTGAGGCGAGGCGCTGACGGCTGCTCGCCGGACTGGGACGACCTCCCTTCAGAAACAAAGGCCGCCGTCCAGAGTGCCCTCGTGCAGCGGCAGGGGGGCCTCTGCGCCTACTGCATGCGACGGATCAGGGCCTCCGGCGAGGGCATACGCATCGAGCACTACGAGGCCCGCAGCCACGCTCCCGACCTGTGCTTCGAGTGGACCAACCTGCTCGGCGTCTGTCACGGACGTCTTCAGCAGGAGCGCACCTGCGACGCGCGTCGCGGAAACAGGCCACTCAGCATCGATCCACGCCGGGAGGAACACATCGCGAAGATACGGTACAACCGCGGCCGGATCTCCGCCTCCGAAGATGCCTTGCACCGCGACCTCGATGAGACCCTGGGCCTGAACGTGGCCACCCTGTGCCGAAATCGCGAGGATGCCCTCAGGGGATTCCTGGAGTCGCTCGAAAAGCAGAAGCCCGACCGCACGTGGCCAGCTGACTTCATCCGTCGCAAGCTCGCGCATCTCGCGAGCCGCGCGGAGCTTCCCGAGTACTTCGGCGTCGTGGAGTATTGGGCTCGCAAGAGAGACGACCGACGAAGATGACGGGCACGCCTGAGCAAACCTGACCTGGCCATTCTTTTCGTTGGCGTCCGCGCCCCGTCCCGTCCAACGGTCCGGCCGCCTTGGTCACCCCAGAATTGCGCCCGCTGCGAAGCCCGCGTCGCGCGAGGTTCGCGCTCCCATATCCTCGGTTGGCGCGTCCATATCCCGATCTTCCCCTTCCATATGCCAAGGATCCCCTTCCATATGCCCAGGATCCCCTTCCCCCCGCGTGTGGAAGCGATCCCTTTACCGGGGGAATGAAATCCTTACAGGGGGACGGTACAAGTCGACGGGGGAAGACGCCAAGATGGCATATGGAAGCGCCCAAACCCGGTATGGAGCCGACCCGCTGGCGTGGGCTTGCAGCGCAGCCGTGACAGGTCTCGTCGAGCGCTGGACAAAATGCGCAACCGGACCCGGCGGTGACCGACTCGAGGGCATTCATCAAGCCTCGATCGGCGAAGGGCACGGTGTTCGACGTCCGCGTCGGGGCAACAACTCCCAGAAAGAGCAACGTATGTCCCTCGAAGCCCTGAAACCCGAGCTCAGCGCCCTGCCGGCAGAGCAGCTGCGCTCGCCCAACATCCCCATGGCCAGCGCTCTGCAAGAAGCCAGCGATCTGGCCGAGCTCTGTCGCCGCAGCAACATCCACGACGCCATGGTGGCGGTGGGTCTGCCCGGCAACTTCGTGGCTGACTTGGACCAGCGCGTCGGTGCGGCGCGCCAGGCCCAGTCCATCTGGGTCAGTGCGCGCGACCAGACCAAGTCGCGCACACTGGTCGAGCTCGAAGCGCGCGCGACCGAGCTCCGCAGCGAGCTCGTGGCCGCGGGTCGCTACAACCTCCGCAACGACCCCGAGGCCCAGGCCACACTGTCATCCATCCGTGGCGGCGAAACGGTCGCCGATCTCGTGCAGGATCTGTTCGATCTCGGTACCGTGTACGAGGGTCACCTCGACGCGTTCGCCGCGGATCAATCGTTCGATGCGCCGGCTCGCGTGGCCGAGGCGCGCGCCGTGGCGCAGGAGCTGTCGCAGAGCATCAGCGACGAGCGGCTCGATCC
>JAFGIS010000071.1 GCA_016929495.1 Polyangiaceae bacterium
GAAGTCGTGCACCAGAACCTTCTCGGGTGTGGCCTTCGGCTGCCACTCCCGTCCGCCGTTCTTGAAGTCGCCCACAGCGCCCCGCTGCACGCCGAGTGACGCGTGAGCCGCGTCCCAGAGCAGCCAGGGTACGTAGCTTTCCCCCGATGCGTTGTCCCAGAGCCGAAATCGAACCAGAACCGACGGTTGGCACGACACGGATCGCCACGGCAGGCTAGGATTTGCCCCATGCTGACTCGACGTCACATGCTGGTGGCCCTGGCGCTCGCCGGTTGCAGCAAGCGAACCTCGCAGCAGTTCACTACGGGTGGTTCCGCACACTCGGGAGCCCGCTGGGGTGAAGACGGCGTACTGATCACGGAGACTTCATCCCCAGACCTCGTGGCTGTTCATTTGGGCCTTGGGTTCGACAGGCGCCTCAACGTGCAGCTGTACGACAACGGCGCGTTCGAGTTTGCCCTCAACGGCAATGCGCCATCGCTTATTCCGCGACCGGAGATTGGTTTCTGGAAGGGAACCGATCCTGTTCGCGTCACCGTGCTGCAGCACAAGTGGCTCGAAGGTCTGAAACCCTCGCGCAGTAGCTACCCACTCCTTCCCGACACTCCCACCCTGAGCATCAGCAGGGTGCAGAACGGGAAGAGCAGGATGGTATCGTTTGTGCCGGGGCAGACCCCCGCCGAGGCAGACGCGGCGCTGCAGCACACTCTGCAACTGGTGAATGGGCCCTGGCGTTCTGCGCGGTGGAAAACACTGGACGTGATGGTAGTCCCTCGCTGCAATCGCCCGGAGGTATTGATAGACCTCCGCAACACCGGCGCGGAGCCCGTGACAATTCCCTCACCACTCCAGCGCTGGGTCTGCGGGTTGGACCTATCCGTCGATCCAAACAAGGATCCTCCCTTCAGCTATGCCACCGAGCAGCTTCGGGTCCAGGCACAACCTGCCATCCCCCGGTCCTGGCGCACCCAACGAGCCGCGGCACCGCTTGTGAACCTACCTGTTGGCAGCCACATCGGACTGAGCATCGCTCCCATTAGTCCTCCCCCAGCCGGGCGCTACGACGCGTACATACGCTTGCGTCTTCTGGCTCAGCTGTCCCACAACGATTCTCGAGACCTCGTTCAAGGAACGCTGTTCGTCGGCCCCATGCCGTGGCTTGGCTAGCCAGCGCTTCTTCCCGAGCTCCTCGAAGAGGGGAGCCTGCTGCCGCTGTGCGCGACCTGTGTGAGGCCCGCATGCAGGTCATCGAGCAGGTCGACACAGCGAGCACAGCGGACGGGTACGCCGCGCTCGCAGGCTCTAAGGGCGATGGCCTTGAGAATATGGCTCTTGCCCGTGCCGGCCTGCCCCGTGATGGGCACGTCCTCAGCGCGCTCGACGAAGTCGAGCTGGCCCAGCTCCAAGACGAGATCCTTGTTGATGGAGGGCTGGAAATCCCAGTCGAACGCTTCCAGCGTTTTGCGCTCTGGCAGCCCGCTACTGTGGACGCGGCGGGTGATGCGCGCGTCGCGTTTGGCGGCGACTTCGGCACCAAAGACGTGGTCGAGCAGGCCCATGGCCCCCGGACGCTCGCGACGAGCCCAGGCCAGTAGGTCATCGAGGTGGTCGAGCGTACAGGTCATCCCCAAGAGTAGGCTCCTCGAGGCATGAGGGGACCAAGGCACCTTCCGCCAACACCAGCCAGCTCTCACAGGGAGGCGGGTGCTGATCCCGTGGCGTTGTCTCGTCACTCCAGCATGTGCGACACCAGGTTGCGTCCGACGGGATCGACCGGAGCGAGGGTCCCGTCCGTACGACGTCGCACGAGGCTCAACACCCCATCCGTTCCTTCGAGTGAGCCATCGGGAGCGACCGCGAGCCAGCCGACGGAATCGCCGAGCCGGACCGCCTGGAGCTCGAGCGTTTCCGGACGGTCAACGCGGACCAGCACGGCGGACGCGTCACAAGCCACGAGCAGCACTCGTCCGTCCTGGCGAAAAGACAAGCGTCGCGGGGTGCCACCGCTCAACCACTCACCGCAGACCAGCCCGGGGACCCGGCGGATGGCCCGCAGCGACTCGGTCGAGACCACCGTCAACCCGTCATCGTCGATCCATGCGAGCAGGCTTTCATCGTCAGAGAAGGACCAGTCACGCAGAGGGTGCCGAATCTGACGCAGCGCGGGCTCCACCGTGAGCACAGCGCCGCATCGTCGCCAGAGGAAGATGGCACCGCGCTCGATAGCCAGGAATCCACCGTGCGGGCTGGGCAGGAAATTCCCGCCTACGGGAACGTCCGGGTCGGCCTGCTGAGGCCACGCGGCGGACGCTTCGCCCGTGCGCGCGTCGAGGACCCTGAGGCGACCCTCGACTGGATAGGCTAGCTCCCCGGCGGTGCCCACGCGGCGCATGGGCCCCTGCGGACGGAAGCCCCGTGGTGGGCCTTCGCTCGGCAGGGTCCATACCCAGCAATCGCTCGACCCACTCTCGTCGCACTCGGCCGGGAGCGGCGCGCCGCACGCGTACCACGCTCCACCGCCCAGAGCCCCCGCACTCGAAAGCCACGGGGTCGGCAGTGCGATGGTGCTCTCACGCGGGCCGCCGGGCCACCGGGAGAAGGACAGACGAGTCGAGGTGGAATCGATGCTGCTCTTCAGCCGTGGGCACGGGATCTGGATCGCTTCCCCCGTCTCGTACGTTGCGCCCAGCGAGCCGTCAGGCGTGGTCAGGGGGCACGCGGGCGAGAGGGTCTCGGCTGCAGCGCCAGGGCCGCGGAGGCTCCAGCGCTCCACCGGACAGTCCCGCACCGCAGGGACACCGGGGGATTGGGTGGCAGGCGCGTTGCGCCCGACCACGCAGCCCCAACTCGGGTCCCCCTCGCCGACCCAGATCCCGGACGTGCGATCCGGCCAGAGCAACGTTGGCTGCCTGGCGGTCGAGGTGCGAAGCGGCCTGCCCGTCCGTGCATCGAACCAGCCCAGGAAACTCGACCGGCACATGTCGGGGGATCGACCATCGAACTGTGTCTGGTCCGTCCAGCAGCTGCCGAGCACCCACCCCGACGCCTGGGTCAAGAACCTCGCGGCCCCGATCGACAGCCGCTCGGCGTTCGCTAGCGGGCCCAGGCCCGCGGGCGACCATCGGAGCACTTGGCCTGCGGGCCCCCACGCGTCGCCGCCAAACACTCCGTCTCGTCCGCCCGGACGCGGCTGCCACGGGAGATTGGGTTCGCGGCCATTGGCAGGTGCCACGGGAGCGGTTGCTTTCCGAAGCACGTCGCGAACGTCGAGCGCCTGGACGGAGCCACCGCTCCTCAGCAGGACTCTCGAACCATCGCCGGACCAGCCGTAGACGCCGGTCAAGGGTACCGAGCGGCCCCCGTTCACCGACTGAAGCTCCAGGTCGCGCTCGTCGATCGCCTGCGGATCGTTCTTCCGCAGCCAATGTTGCAGGGTCGGTGAGAGTCGATGGACGAACTTCTCGCGTCGCTCCGCGATGACCTTGCGCCCCGCAAGTCCGATGACCCTGAGTCCAGGAGCTTCGAAGGGAAGGAAAGCCACCTTCTGGAAATCACGCGAAAACTCGAGCGCTCCGGCCCCGCGGGCCATGCGCACGAATCCGCCGTTGGGCGATCCGACCCAGAGGCCTTGGTTGGAACAGAGCACGATCGTATCCGGGCGAGGCCAATAGACGGACTCTGCGAACGGGATGCGGAGCCTGCGCAGGACCTTCCCCGAGGGCACCGCCATCACGACCAGTCGACCTGCCTGGCCCTCGTCCCCTCCGCTGGAATGGACACGATCGGGAACGACCCGTACGAGCTCCCGGCCATCCTCGCGCAAGGCGAAGGTCTTGGGTCCTCCGGCCTCTTCTCCCCGCATCATCAAGTGTCCGCGTTCGAGCTCCCAGACCATGGCGCCGGAGTGGGCGTAGCCGCCGGTGCGAGTGAAGCGGAAGTCGCCGACCGCGCTCCCTTCGAGCTCGAAGAGCCGTTTTCCCTCGAGACCATCCCAAACGGCGAAGTGCTCACCCTCGCGCACGACGAAGCGATCCGTCCCGTCAATCGGCTGTTCGATGCCGCCGCGGGCTTCTCCCACGAGCTCCCAGCGGTTCGGGTTCCAGAACTGCGTTTCCGTTCCGTACACGGCCAGAACGTTTCCTCGTGACGACCAGGCCACCCTACCTGGCGTGGCCGCCTGGAGCAGCGGTGGATTCGGGCTCTTGTCCGCAAGCGCCTGCGTGACCAGTTCCGCGGTCGATCGCGCCACGTGAGGTGGTACGCACGCGCGCTCGCTCGACGGCCCGGAGATCCCCGGTTCGGAGCGCGCCGGCGTCTGCCCCGCACCGCAAGCGCACAGGGCACAGAGAGCAAGAAGCTCGTAGCGCACGGCCCTCGACCGCGGAGCCCTCCCCCGTTGCGCTAGCTGCTGTCGCATGGGGGACCCCTGGCACCCGTCACACAGACAGCTCCGCAACGCCCTCACGTTGTCTTCGAGCTCAGCAGGTCTGCCAAGTGTCGAAGCGTGCCCATCGATTCTTCCACGAGCTTGCTCGCGAGCATCTGCAGTACGCGCAGATTGGTCTTCGACGCGTCGTCCATGTCGTCGAAACCCTCCTCGAGGCGAGTCTGTAGCCGGAAGTACTTGTCGCGAAGAAGCTGCCTCATCTGGTAGTCGACCACATCGCTGGATCCATCGAACATGACGTCGAGAACGGGCCGAGCCCAGCCCAGCAGGCCCCAGTCCTTCGCCTCGGAGTAGAGAATCGGACGACACAGCTCGCCCGTTCCGAGCGAAACGAGCAGCACGTCGACCTCTTCGCGCGCATCGGCCCCGCCCTGGACTTCCGCCCAGGCGCACATCGCTGGGTTGTTCGCGTAGACGCCACCATCGACCAATGCGTACCGCTCTGTGGGAGAAACCAGGATTTCGCAGGGCTCGAAGTAGGTCGGTGCCGCAGATGTCGCCCGGGCCACCTGCCAGAGCGGAAAGTCGTAGGTTTTCGGGCCGGGCGGTCTTCTCGCGTAGCTCGACTTGAAGATGAAGGGCGCACGACGCTCGATCTCGTACGCCGGGACGAGCACCGGCGTCAGTGTCTCGCTGAGCCGACGCTCGCCGAACCGCCGCTTGAGCACCGCCTCCACTCCCTCGGAACCATACTTCTCGTCCGCTACTCCGTAGCCCGAGCCAACGATCTTCCACAGCGAACGATGGAAAATCGTCGAGCCCTCTTCGAGGTAGAGGTCGACCAGTTCACGCGCGGTGAACTTCGGCATGCCCCCGTCGCCTGGTGCGCTCAGGCCAAGCGCCAGGATCCCCCCGGTGGAGGTCCCGGCAATGAGGTCGAACAGCGCGCTGATCGGCTTTGCAGCCAACTGCTCGAGCTGCGCGAGCACCGTCGCGGGGATGATTCCGCGAATGCCGCCCCCGTCGATAGAAAGGACACGTATCGTCTTGCCCACGATCAAACCTCCTGCCCAGTCCTCGTTCACTCGCCCCGGGCGCTCGTGTCGGCCACGGGGCTCTTGTCATATGCCGGAGTCCATACGCGCTTGACAACGAAAATGCACCGCTCGGGCGGCGTCGCCGGAGGCCCACACTCGGGTGTTGCATGGCTCAGCACGGAGGATTCGCCCTGGCAAACATGGCCGCCGTAGCGGTTCTGGCAGGCTGCGGCGGCATCACCCGCAACGGCTTCGATGAGTCGCGCGCCAGTTCGGGCACGGGAGCCGCGACGTCGCAGGGTTGGAACCTGGAATCGGGCGCTCAGGGCGCCAGTGGTGCCAGCCCCGCCGGAGGAGGGGGCAGCGGTGGGACCGGGGGCCGAGCGGCCAGCGGCGGAGCCCCGAGTGCAGGTGCCCATCCTCGCGGGTGATGTCGAGGACTGTGGCGACCATCGTTCGGCGATTGTCTTCTGGCGACACATCGACTAGTACCGCCGGTGCTGGTGGGTGACTCTCGTCAGGAGAGCCCAGTGAAAAAACTGATTAGGAGGCAGCCATGTTCAGGAAGACCCTTTCGACCTTGACGCTCGCGTCGCTCAGTGCCCTTCCGATCCTGATGCATACCGATACCGCGGAGGCGTCGCTGATCCAGAACTACGTCTGTTCCGTCACGTACTACCCGAGGAGCTACGATACGACCCGCGGCACGTATGGTTCGATGGTACTCGGTCTTTCGGCTAGTGGCGAAGCGTGCAACGTGGTGACGTCGCATACTTTTTGCACGACCAGCGCCACCAGCGCCGAGTGTGATACCGGGTATCTGTACAACAACGAGCAGCTGTTGGCTCTCTATCAGGCGCTTCAGCAGCCGCTCCACGATCGCACCCAGGTCAAGGTCTCCACGACGTATCTCGGCTACGGGTACGCGTACAAAGGCGCCTACGTGATCCTCCTGCCCTGATCCCGTGACTGACCGCGCCCTCGTGGTATCTTGGCCCGCGTCATGACCGATACCGTTGCACGAGGCCAGGTTCAGCTGCCCGGCATGTCCGGTACGCTGTGGTTCGGCGCCCTCTATGTCGATTCTCGGGAACGGGACGACCTGTTCGCCGAGCTCGACGCCCATGGCGTCAAGGTCGTGTGGAACCTCCAAGAGCTCGGGGATTCGGTGCACGAGGAGCGCGAGCACTTCAAGGCGGTGATTTGGACGCCCATTCCCGACTTCGGGATCCCTGAGGACAGCAGCAAGTTCGAGCGCGACCTGGACCGCGTGATCGCTCTGCTCGAGGGCGGCAACAGCGTCTACGTGCACTGTACCGCGGGACACGGGCGCACCGGCATGGCACTCGCCGCGATCCTCGTGCGCCGCGGCGTCCCCGCACGGGCGGCACTCGACCAAGTGCGCGAGGTCGTCGGCGGCCCAGACACCGCGGAGCAGGAGGCCTACGTCGAGTCGCTCGGTGCTTCTGGGTAGGTTCCAGCGCCGCGCACCTCCGGGGCCTCTTCGACCCTGACAGCGAGATCCGTCACCGACTACTGCTTCGCGATCCCGAGGTAACGACGGGCGATTTCCCCATGGCGCGTGGAGTCGGACGCTGTCAGAACGCGCTCGGCGTCGGGACTGAAGACGGCGGGCCTCGTCAAGCGACCACCCGGGCGACTACCTCGGACACGGTGATTCGACCGGCGGACGCGAGAGCCGCACGGCGCGTCCCCGGTCCGAAGCGTCGGCGGCCGCGTGGACGAGCATCTCGGTGCCGCTCTTCGCGCAGTAGTCGAACACGTCCTCGGTGTCGCACGAGCCAAGGGCATAGCGCAGGATGTCGTCGCTCACCCAGAGATCCACTTCGATCCGCGGCGAGTGACCACCACCGCAGCTCGGGTGCCGGCCGCGCGGAACGGTGTCGAAGTGGGAGGTACCCTGGGACGCGATGTAGCGGCTCGCGTGCTCGTCGCGCACCACGTGGAGCCTGTCCCTTGGCCCCGCAGGTTGGAGTGCGATGCGCCGCGCGGCCGGGGAGAACCAGATGCGATCCGCGTTCACTCCCGTGCCGCTCGTGATGTCGACGAGGCGCAGAAAGCGCCCGCCGTCGTCGGGCACGCTCCACGCGCACTCCAGAATCACGAAACGGGTATCGGGCGTGCGCTGAACGGCATGAACCCGACTGGGAACGCCGGGCCCGGATGCAGCGTGGCGTCCCGGGCCACAGGCGAGCGTTCGAGGCGAACCGTCGGGCGCAGCCACCTCGACGGTCTCGGTTCCGCAGAGCGGTTCATCCTGGCAGGGGTCGGGCGTTGCCCGAGCGGGAGCGGCCATCCCCCCTATCTCGGCCTGAGCGGGCGCGGACACGGGCACCGAGGCGTGGGGCGCTGTCTCGAACCGGGCGGCTCTGGTCGCAGACGGAGGCTCGGCGGCTGGCGACGGCGCAGGTTGGGCCGGCGGAGCCTGGACGCAGCCGTGCGCGAGCACCAGGACAACGGCCATGCGAAGGCTCATTCGAGGAGCCTATCACCTCGAGCGCCATTCGGCTTTCGCGCCACCGAGGACGGCTGTAGCGTTGGTGCCCGATGTGCGTCGAACCCACCAGGTCAGTGCGACACGAAACGTTCGAGCTGGGCACGGGTGTGCTCTGCCTGGTCTCCGAAGGGCCACTCCAACGTGTTGCTCCGCCCAAGCGCGGGCATTGGCTTTCGCACAGTCCACCCGCTCGAGGACTCCCTTCTCACCCGAGCTCGGGAACACGCTCGCCGCCTTGCTTGCCTCGTGCACCTTCCGCGGCACAGGCTATGACGCAACCAAGCGAAGTCGGCGGCCCGAATGCCAAGCTTGCTGAGGCGCTTCGGGTTGGTGACGAGCCGTCCCAGTCCGGAACGGTTCGTAGTGCCCCACGCGACTCGCGAAGCGTCGTGGTAGGTTCCGAGCCATGTCGAGCGACACAGTCGTAGCCAGCGAAGAGGCACGTGCCTTTCTCCAGGCAAGGCTCGGGCTGTTTGCGAGGGTCCTGGCCCTCGCGTCTGTGCTCGGCCTGACAGCGCAGGTGGTGTCCCAGTGGAGTCAATCGGAGCTCAGCATCTGGTCGGTGCTTCTAGCTCTCGATGCGGGGCTGTTCGTGGGCCTGGCTCTCATCTGTCGTGCGGGGAAGCGATCGGTCCGGTTGCTGCGCACGCTGGAGGCGGTGGTTCTCGGTCTGAGCGCGCTCTGCATCGGTGTCATGGGCCGAGGGATCTCGGGGAGTCTGGAAGCCATGACCCTGGGCGCGCAGACTCCCTTCAATCCCGAGGCCCAACCCCATTTCGTGGGGTTCGTCCGCAGCCATGTCGCCCTGACGCTCCACTTCGGATTGGCGCTGACCGTGGTTGCCCGCGCGGGGCTGGTGCCGACGCGAGCGTGGCAACCACAACGACTACTTCTATGAGGATTCCGCCAGACACTTCACCTTGATTCCCTGGAACGTGGAATGCACCTTCTGGATCGACCCGGACCACAAGGCGCCGCATTGGACCGTTCTCCCCGATGACTGCAGCGCAACCTACGAATACTGGGGAGGGCTCGCGACAGCGCCGGCCTGCAACATTGTCTTCCGCGCGCTCAACATGGATCATAGCGGATGGCGCGCCGCCGCTCGTGGGCTCTTGGACGGCCCCCTTGCTCTGGATGCCATGCTCGCGAAGATCGACCAGTACGTGGCGTTCATCGGTGACGAAGCGCGTGCGGAGGCGACGCCGACCATGTACGGGGCCTTTGACGACTCGGTCGAGTATCTCAAAGGCACGATTCCGGAACTGAGAGATCGCCTGGAGGAGCTGATACGCGAACCATGAGAGCTGAGGGAGTCTCGACTTGAGCAGCGCGGTCCAAGCGTTCGTGAACACCGAGAGTCTACCCGTCGTCGGGATCCGCACCGAGCTCGCGAAGCCGCGCAGCGAGGCGATCCGCTCTGGCTCGCTCCTGCTCTGCTCGGGCCTGCTCCTGCTCCGCCTTGGCCTGAGCAGCAGCGAGGGCCTGCGCCAGATCTTGTTCCTTGACGACGAGTTCGCGCACCATCGAGTCCAGACGCGCGATCAGCTCGTCAGAGTGCGGCAGCGGAGCCGAGCCCGCGTAGAAGCGCACGCGCCCCAGCTCGAGCGCCAATTCAAGCCCCAGTATGCGCGACGCCCAGCGCCCCACCTGCGGCACGATAGGCTCGTAGCTCCCGCCGGCCGCGAGCCGATACCCCAGGATCCGATTGAGCTTGAGGTCGAGCACGAAGTACTCGGGTATGCCCAGCATGGCATAGCGTTCGACGTTGTCCTCCAGATCCTTCTTCCTGTCGCCACCGAGGGTGACCTCCAGGGCGAAGTCCAACCCCTTGCCCTCGTGCGAGACGACCCACTGGCGACGCAGATGCGGGTCGACGTCCAAGACTGCGATGAGGTCCGGTGCGAAGACTCGCTCGCCCGGGTAGTAGACGGGCAGCTCCGCCGAAAGATAGACGCTTCGACCGAGCCGGCGGAAGTACTCCCGAAGCGCTTCGAGAGCCTTCTCCTTGGGGTCGCGATGCTCGTCACCCTCGGGCGCCGTCTCTCTGGGCAGCTCCGACGGCAGGGCCTCGACGGCCCGCTCCCGTTCTGCTTCGGACATGGCCTCCCATTGCTCGACCGAGGGCGCTCGCGGATCGCAGGGGTCGAAAGCGTAGAAGCACGTGGCCATGCTGCTCGAAGGCTAGCACGCCGCAGGGCCCACGAATCACAGCTCCCGGGCGCTCGCATCGCTCGGCCAAGCCGGCAGCAGTCCTCGGGCTCGACCCGGCAAAGGTGCTGGGCCACTGCATGACCGCGGAGCAGCCAGAGTCTCCGGCGTTGGCCGTCTGGTCGGCGCCTCGACGTCTCGCCCATCTATCCGCAGGCCCTTCGTCCAGAGCCACTGGGAGAAACGCTGCGCCTGCGACTGCTACGCCGTCGAGACGCTGGACGGGTTCGGCACGCTTGGCTGAGGGCGCACCGACGTGCCGACCCTCCTCGCGCGAGTCTCGTCCGTGAGCCAAACCACGTAATGCAGATCTTGGATCACAGCCGGTTCCACCTTGCGCCACCCCGCTGATGGTCAGAAGCATGGGGTCCACCTCAGATGTTCCACCCCCCGAACCGGTACCTCCTGCGGATGGCGATATCTCACCCCCCGAGCCGAACATACCGACTCCCCCCTCGCCCGACGCCTATGTGGACCCTTATGCGGATTGCGACGCCACCGACTTGGACTGGCCGAACCGCGAAGACGGGTGCGATCTCGAGCGAACCTGTGAGAGCGGAGCGACCCAGTACGTAGCTTGCACGCGGATCGAAGACGAGACCTGGAGGTGCTCCTGTCGCGACTTCGATGGTGAGAAGGTGGTTCAGCTGTCGGCAACGGACGGCCCGTGCGAGCTGGTGGGAGCCGCATGCCCGACGCTCCAAATGCCGCGCTTCGACGGCGACCCCGAGTGTCGAGACAGCGGGAGCTCGAGCGCGAACGCGTGCGAGTTCGGCAGCGATTGCGTCCGGACGGCGCCCATCGACGAAGCGTTCACCGCCGTCGAGATCGTGAGCTCCGCGAAGGTTGTCTGCAGCTCTGCCAGCGAAGGGACCTATTCCTGTGGGTGCCTCGGCAGCCCTGGCAAGGGAGTCATGCAGATCGATGCGAACCGCGTCCAGCTGAGCGATGTGTGCGGGCTCTTGATGCCAGGGTGCACCGAGGACGAGGATCCTCGATTCGAGCCATGGAGTTGCACGCAACGCAGCGAGGAGCTCACCGAAGAGGGCTGCAGACTCGTCCAGGACTGCACCCGAGAAGGAATGCCCGGGGACGTGCCAGTGACCGTGCACGACACCGCTCTGGTGAGTTGTGTTCCGAGTGACGCCGGAGGAGCGCTTTGCAGGTGCGCCACGAACTTCTTCGGAAGCGCC
>JAFGIS010000072.1 GCA_016929495.1 Polyangiaceae bacterium
AGCAGGATCTGCTTGTCCTGCATGGAGGCGGAGTTGTCGATCATGAACAGTAGATCGATGCGATCGATCGCAGCCCGCACAGACTGGTCCACGAAGACGTTGCTGGTGTTGGGCTCCTGCGGCGCGACGGGGCGATCCAGGCATCCAGTGGCCAGCGAGGCCACGGCAGCCAACGACATGACGACAGCCAGGCCGGCGCGCACCGCACGTACCGCTCGACTAGGCCGCTGCTGGGGCGACGAACGCTTCGACTCCATTGAAACAGGCTCCTTAGTAGGCCGCTAACGGTCCCGCGGGCCCGGGACCGCGTAGAGATTATGACAGGCTGCTGCCAACCCGGTTCACCGACTCGACGGCCGGCGTCATGAGCGTAGGTGCGCTGGCTCGATCTTGTCAATCGCGCAGCTCGGACCCTTTGCTCCTGCCGCCGAGCCAGCGATGTGTGGGCAGAAAATTGCGATCGGGGGGCAAAGACTCCTGGTCTACGTGGTCCACGGCGTGCAACTCGCGTGCCCCGGGGCAAACGCCGCAAACGCGGGAAAGGTTGCCCGCCGTCGCCAACTGCGGTGGCAGCCCGCCCCCTGGAAGCCAACGACGATGCCGGAGCTCCGGTCAGCTCGGACCGGATTCACCCGATTCGGGGGCGCGGCCACTCACGTACTGACGGACCGCCTGCACGTGGCGTCGAGTCACCCCCGGCACCCCGAGCAGCTCGTCGTCGGTCGCGCTGAAGACCCGCTCGACAGACCCCAGGGCCGTGAGCAACGCGCGCCGCGTCTTCGGTCCGATGCCGTGGATGGCATCGAGCTCGGAGGCGAGACGTCGGCGCTTGCCGACGGCCTTGCGGCCGCGGTTGGCGAAGCGGTGGGCCTCGTCCCGCGCGCGAGCCAAGATGAAAAGCTCGGGGCCGTTCGCTCTGAGCTGGATCGCGTTCTTCTGACCCGGGAGGTAGACGCGATCGACGAGCTTGTCGCCGGTCGGGCTCTCCTTCTCCTTGGCGAGGCCGACGATGGGCAGCTCCAAGATGCCGAGATCACGAGCCACGGTGAGCGCGACCGCGAGCTGACCGCGTCCACCATCGACGATGAACAGATCGGGAAGCTGCCATAACGCTCCCGGCTCTGCTGCCGCGGCCGGCCCGGGCCCCTGCTCCGGCAGGGCGGCCTGCGCTCTCGCCGCCGGCGCTGCCACCGTGGAGGGCTCCGATGCGCGGCCGGGGTCGGCCCGCGCGCTCCTGCCACGCAGGAAGCGACGCGAAAGCACTTCGCGCAAGGCCGCGTAGTCGTCGCCGCCCTCGGTCGTGGTCACGTGGTAGCTCCGGTAGCGCTTCTTGTCCGGGACACCGTCCTGCAACGACACGATCGCCCCGACCGTATCGTGACCGCCGAGGTGCGAGATATCGCAGCACTCGATGCGCTCCGGGAGGCGCGGCAGCCGAAGCCTTTGTCGCACCCGCTCGAGACGTCCGCGCATGTCCTCGTCCTGGCGCCGTTTCTCGTCGAACGCGTGTCGCGCATTCTGCTGCGCGAGCTCGAGCAGGCCACGACGCGGACCGCGCCGGGGTGCCATCAGCCGGCAGCGGCTCGACCCCTGCCGCGAAGCCGATTGCAGGATATCGCGACGTCGGTCGCTCAGCCACTCGCTGACGCCGCCGGCGCCTTCCGGCAACACGGGAACGAGCACTTCGTCCGGAACCATGGCCGAGGCGGACCCGCCGTCCTTGTAGTGCTCACGGAGAAACGCGGCAATGACCTCGTCGTCCGGGACCTCGACGCCTTGGCTCGAAAAGCTCAGCACCTCCACGACCTTGCCAGCGCGCACGCAGAGCACGACGAGCTCCACCAAGTCGCCTTCGCGATACAGCCCGACCACGTCCTGGTCGCGATCGGTGACACTTACCACACGCTGCTCTTCGCGCACGAGCTTGACCGCCTCGAGCTGGTCTCGGTAGCGGGCCGCCAGCTCGTAGTCGAGTCGTTCACTGGCTTGGCGCATGCGTGCCTCGAGCTCGCCAACGACCTCGTCATGGCGGCCATCGAGAAACAGGGCCACGGCGCGCACTTGCGCCGCGTACTCATCGCCATCCACGGCGAAGACGCAGGGTGCAGGGCAACGGCCAATCTGATGCTGCAGACAGGGCCGCCTCCGACTCACGAGCTCCCGGTCGGTGCACGTCCGAAGCTGGAAATGCTTCTCGACGAGCTGAAGGGTGCGCCGTGCCGCCGTCGCGGAGTGGTACGGACCGAAGTAGCGCGCGCCGTCACCCGCCGGCCGACGTACGAGCTCGAGCCGCGGCCAGCGGTGGGCGAGATTCAAGCGCAACGACAAGTACTCCTTGTCGTCGCGCAGTTTCACGTTGTAGCGCGGACGGTGCTCCTTGATGAGGCTATTCTCGAGAATCGCCGCTTCCTTCTCGGAGCCGGTGACGATGGTTTCGAGATCCGCGAGCAAACGGCGCAAGAAGGGAATGAAGGCGCGCCCGTCACTGCTGCCCTGCTGGAAGTAGCTCCTGACTCGCGCGCGCAGGCTCTTCGCCTTGCCGACGTACAAGACCTTGCCGTCGCCGTCGCGAAAGAGGTAGCAGCCCGGCTGGGGCGGGAGCGCGTCGAGCTTGTCCTTTACTGTCTCCGGCGGCATGAAGGCGTCGTGCGTGAGCCGCGTCGGGTGCCGTCCGCCGACCGTCCGGATCTTCGCATCACGAGCGTTAGTATTGGGCACTTTCCCCTTCGTCCGCGAGCGGTTTCGACAGGAAGACACGGGAAGCGATTCGCCCACGGACTCATCGGCCGATCCCGGCAAGGGCGTCCTTGACGGGTCGCGGCCGTCTTCTCAAGATGCCCCCCAGTGACCATGGGCCTGATCGATCGGATCCGAAGAGCGACGCGGGCCGAGCTCATCGTCGGCATCGCGGTGATATCCGGCGCAACGGTCGGAAGCCTGCTCGCGCCCAAGAACCCAACGCCGAGCGACCCGCGGCCGCCGCCCCCTGAAGTCAACCTGCTCGGCCAACCGCTGCCGGTCGACGACCGAGCGCCCAAGCTCGCGCTGGAGCGCGTGCGACAGTTTGCGGCTCAGCGCCTGGAGCTCGGTATCCCCGGCGAGCCCTCGCGCGGTATCTCCCTGGGCAGGCTGGGGGCACAAATCGACAAGGTCCATCTGGCGCAGCTCGTCCGCGATGCTCGCGACGCGACCAGCCCGCTCAGGCGCACCTGGCTGCGCCGCGGGAGGACAGAGCCGATCGAGCTGCCAGTCCCCATCGTGCTCGGTCCCGAGGCCGCTCTGCCGGTGCTCCTGGCCCTGAAGGACGAGCTCGACCGAGCTCCGGTCGATGCTCGATTCGACCTCGAGGCACGCCGCGTGGTTGCAGAAGTCGATGGCCGGTTGCTCGACGTGGACCGAACGCTCGGGTCGATTCAGGACGCCGTGACACGTGGCTCGCGCACCGCGATGGTCATGTTCGAGTCGATGCACCCCAAGCGCCTGGCGTCCGAGCTCGGTCGAGTGAAGTTCGACGCCGCCATCGGCTCGTTCGAGACGCGGTACGACCGTTCGGAACGCTACCGCGCGCGAACGTTCAATCTGCGGCTCGCGGCCTCCAAGTTGGACGGCCGCGTGCTCTTGCCGGGCGAGGTCTTCGACTTCAACGAGGTGGTGGGCCCTCGCGACGAGGCGAACGGCTACAGGGTGGCGCCCGTGATCGCCGAGGGGGAGCTCGTGGACGGTATTGGCGGCGGGACCTGCCAGATCTCTGGCACCTTGCACGGGGCAGCCTTCTTCGCGGGCCTCGACATCGTGGAGCGTTACCCGCACACCCGGCCGAGTGGCTACATCAAGATGGGCCTCGACGCGACGGTGGTGTACCCGACCATCAACTTGCGAGTGCGTAACCCCTATGAGTTTCCCGTCGTCTTGCACGAAACGGTGAAGAACGGCTGGGTCCGCGCCGAAGTCCTGGGGCCCGAGCGTACGCGGACGGTAACGCTGATCCGCCGCATCTTGGGCACGATGCCCTATGAGCAGGTCGAACGGCCCGACGACGAAATCAGCGCTGGGGAGCGAGTGCTCGGTCAACGAGGCGTGGCCGGATTCAAGCTGCGCCGCTATCGGATCGTGCGGGAGGGTGCTCATGCACGGCGCGAACGGTGGGACGAGGTGTACCCGCCCACCACGCAAATCATCCGCGTGGGCACGGGTCGGGGCGCGACGGGACGTGAACGACCGAGCGATGACACGCACCCCGAGTACCTCGCTGACGAGTTGCTCATCGTCACGCAGGGGCCGGACCGAGACGACAGCGAGCCAGCGGCGCAGCAGAACGGACAGACGCTCGAATGGCGAGAACCCGGAAAGTACGGCCGCGCCGGATGGACCGCAGCCGAGGGCATGCCACTGTGGCGCGGGGAAGACGACGAGGAGCAGCGCAGCGCCGAGACGAGCTCGAGCGAAACGCGAAAGCGTCGCGAAGACTGAAATCGTGAGAGCCCGAAGACATGGAGTGTGCTCGGCGACGAGGTGAGCGACGGCTGCGCCCGTCCCGGCAGAGGCCGCCGATCGGGCCTCGGTCGCCTCACGGAGAACAAAAAAAACAGCCGGCGGCCCGGTCCGACTATAGTGCCCTATGTCATTGAAATTACGTGACTTCCTGGCGCTGACCCCGAGGCACTTTGCGGAATTCTGACAGGCCGGCCTCGCAGAGGGCTTGACTCGGGCCGGCTGCGCGGGCAGAAAGCGTCCGTCGAGGGCGGGCAGCGCTTGACGTTGCATCCCCCGCGGTTGGAACGAAACCATGAACCGGCTGCCCGGTGCACTGAAGTGGCTATGAATACTGCAGAAAACGCAACGCAAGCTCCCACGGATTCAGCTGAAGCAATGGACAACACGACCGGTGGACGCACCGTCGACTGGGAAAACCCCCGCGTCGCGGCGATCCTGATGGCGGCGGCCAAGTGCTTTGCCCGAAAAGGATTCAGTGCCACGACGTTGGCCGAGATCGGCAAAGAGCTCGGCCTTCGCAAAAGCATCGTCCACTACTACTTCGCAAGCAAGGCAGCTCTCATCCACGAGGTGCAGAGCTTCACCTACCGGAAGTACCTGGAGCAGGTCCGCGAGTCGATCGCGTCGGGCGCCGAAGGCGGTGCCCAGGCTGCGCTGCAGTCCCTGTGGGACGCCATGCAGAGCAGCAAGACCGCGAC
>JAFGIS010000009.1 GCA_016929495.1 Polyangiaceae bacterium
ACCCCTCGGCGTAAGGTGGAAATCGTCGTGACCTGGCAGGAGCTCGAAGCGACGCCTCAGAGCTGGCCTGAGGACTGGATCGACTCCCACCTGTGGCAGCATCGACGATCCCACCGTCGTCCGTCCTCTTCAGGACGAGGTCGAGCGGCGCGAGCCCCTGGAATGAAGTACCTGCTCGACACGAACGCATGTATCGCTCATCTCTCTGGGCGTTGTCGGAAGCTGACGGAACGTCTGCGGGCAACTGATTCGAGCCAAGTGGCGATTTGCTCGGTGGTCAAGGCAGAGCTGGTGTACGGGGCGCGCTACCTTCCGCTCGGCGCCGAGCTCTCGCTCACGGCTCGCGTCAGCAGCGCGGTGATCCCCAATCGATCGGCCCAGTCTCCCAGGTATCCCCGATCCAAGCCGTCTCCGCTGACGCGCAACACCTCGAGCACGTCGCGCCACTGTCGGTCCGAAACGCCTCCACCCGCCCGGTACCAGAGCAACTTGCGCAGAACCGTATCTTCCGGGCTCTTCACGACCAGCATTGCGCCACCTGGGCGCACCGCTACGGCGCGCCGTCGGGCGAACTCGACCTCGTCGTAGGGGGTCGGCCCGATAGCGAACAGATCGATCTTCATGACCGTGGGCAGGTGGAAGATGTTGCAGCTCCCGCCGTGCAGCAACGCATCCTTCAGCATGTCCCTGTCCACCTCGAAATCGGACCCGAGCGAGCGGACGAGCTCCGAGATCCGCCCGAAGGGGAGCTCGAGAACGATGTCGATGTCGTTCGTTGTCCTCGGCTCGCCTTGCAGTGAACTGGCGAGGCTTCCTCCGACGAAGTAGCTCCCGCCGGCGCTTTCGATCGCCTGCGCCACGCGCAGAGCCACGTCGATGACATCGGGGGGTCGTGCGCCCTCCACCATCACACCGCGTCCGCCGGCAACTCGCCGAAGATCCGCTTGGCAAGATCCCTGCCGTAAAGGCGGACGGCCAAACGGACCCGGACCTCGTCGTCCGAAGCACCAGGGCAGCGCTGCCTGATGCCTGCAGTGGCGAGCTCACGGACCGCCCGCGTCAGGGCGGCCGCTTGCTCGAGCCGCTCCTGCGGTTTCTGGGCGCGCAAGAGCTCGTGATATCGGTCGAAGGCCGAGCCCGTGGTGTCGAGCATTGCGTGCTCATCCTAGCGCGGACGGAGAGGCTGGGTCTCCTGTCTCCGTGGTTCGCTGCAGAACTCGACGCCTCTCGACCCGATGGCCCATCACCATGGGGACCCGCCGCGCCCACGAACAGGCGGAATTCCACGCTCAATGGGCAGGGCTCGGCGGCCCTGGGGCCAGCCGACGCGGAGCAGGCGCGCTGACCGTGACGGCAGTCGTCGGCGGACCGCGCAACCACCTTGCTGCGCCAGGAGCAGTGCGGAGCGAACAGGCCGTGAAAGCGGATCGGACTCCCGGCACGCGCTGGATGGCCGCTTCGAGCGCGCTCTTGCGCAGCGGGGTGCCGAAGGTAACGTTGTCGGGATGGAAGAATCCCTCGATCCGGCGTCTGCTGCCGGGCCCGAGCAGCACCTCCTGCACTTGCCGTGCGACGTGGTCCGGTCATGGTCAGCCCCCTATGCCGCACGTCGTCCGGTCGTTGGAACGCCTTCAGTGTAACGCTCCGGACCGTCTTCGCAACGTGGGCGCCCCGCTCGGGCCCAAGCCCGAGCTAGGTGGCGCCCGGGCGCGCGGAGCCCGAAGGGCGAGCACGCCCGGACGTTCGGCGACGTGCCCCGTGCGGGGCAGCTACGGCTCCGTCGGCTCTGTCGCGGCCCGCCGCGGACGTTCGAGCCAGGACCTCGAACTTTGGCGCGAGGGAGCCAGCGTGCGAAGGAACATTGACGGCAGTCCGGCTTCCAACCGTACGACACATGTTCTTTGCGTCTCTCTTGCGCCTGCTCACGGGTGTCCTACTGCTGCCTTCATGCAACACTGGGCCTGCCCTTTGGCCTCCGGCGGCCGGCCCGGTTTCGAACCCGGCGCGCCACGGCGGTGGCCAAGTCATCCAAATGTGCTAGGTTCGTTTCCAGCGTCCAGCTAGATGCAAGTTGTTTACATAAGACAACAACCACGATCTAGACTGGCCATGTGGCCCACCGCCGTGGACGGGAACCGGCGGCGGCTACTCGTATATCGGAATGTACGGGTGGACGACGAACCCGTGTATCGAGTGGTACATCGTCGACGACTCGTACAACAACATGCCGGTCAATCCGGGTAACACCCAAAACAAGGGTACCGTCGAGATCGATGGCGGTTCGTACATCATGCACACGCGCCAGACCACCGGCACCGGTGGTTCGAGGTGCTCCGGCGTCTCGAGTTGGACGCAGTACTACAGCGTCCGGACGACGGCTCGTGATTGCGGGGTGATATCCCTCACCCAGCACTTCGACGCGTGGGCAGGGCTGGGCATGCCCTTGGGGAACCTGCTGGAGGCCAAGATCCTCGTGGAAACCGGGGGTGGCAGTGGCAGCGTCAATTGCCCAGTCGCCAACGTGATGACGACCCAGTAGCGTTACATCCTGTTACGGGCCAGCAATCCTAGGGACAAGCCCTGGGTTCATCTTGTCCATTGCCCCCGCGGTGGGGCCGCAATGAAGAAGGTGACCTGGATCCTCGTCGCGGGCAGCATCCTGTCCGTCGCCCTGGCGGTGCTTGCGTTCGGGCTGCGTGCACCTGACGGACCGGACCCGGCAGAGTCGGCGCGCGTGGTGCGCCGTGACATCGGCAGCGTCGTCAAGGCGACCGGGGTCGTCAAACCCCGCATCGGCGCACAGGTCCGTGTCGGGTCGCGCGCTTCGGGCGTCGTCGCGCACCTGCATGTGCGCATCGGCGATGCGGTGGAAAAGGGGCAGCTCTTGGCCGAGCTCGACGACCGGGAGCCCGCTGCCCGTCGCGATCAGGCGCAAGCAGCGCTCGCGTCGGCTCGCGCCGAGCTCGACTTCGCGGTCACGGACCTCGCGCGCAAGCGCGCCTTGAGTGCATCCCGGGTGATCGCAGTCGAGGAGCTCGATCTCGCAGAGCGGGCGCACGCCGTCTCCAGGCAGCGGGCCGCAGAAGCCTCGGCGAACCTCGCCCTCGCGCGCACGCAGCTCGGATTCACCCGGACCACGGCGCCCATCTCCGGCGTGGTGGCGGCGATATCCATCCAAGAGGGCGAGACGGTGTCGGCCGGCCTGGCCGCCCCTACCTTCCTCACGCTCGTGGATCTCGAGCGTCTCGAAGTCTGGGCCTACGTGGATGAGACGGACATTGGACGTATCCAAGCGGGGCAGAGCGCGCACTTCACAGTCGATACCTACCCGGACGAGCCGTTCGAGTCGACGGTGCGCGCCGTCTACCCGCAGCCAGAGATCCGCGACAACGTCGTCAACTACGTCACGGTCCTCGATTTCGAGGCGCCGCCGGGTCGGATCCTGCGGCCGGAGATGACGGCCACCGTGAGCATCGCCATTGACCGTCATCCAAACGTGCTGGCGGTTCCGCGAGGCGCCATCCGGCGCGAGCCGAGCGGCACGTTCGTCTATCGCCGAAGCCACGAGCAGATCGTCAAGCAAGCGGTTGGCTGCGGCGCTCGAGACGACAACTACTGGGAGATCGTCGAGGGGCTCCGGGAGGGGGACACGGTCGTAGTGGGTCGGGTCGATTCCGCCGTCGGGCAGCCAAAGTGATAGCAGGAGAGACACCGTGATGATCGAGCTCGAGCAGATCGTGAGAACCTATCGGCGGCCAGAAGGGGAGGCGGTGCGCGCGCTCGACGGAGTGTCGTTGCAGGTTGGGCGCGGCGAGTTCGTCGCCCTGGTGGGCGCCTCCGGGTCCGGCAAGTCGACGCTCCTCCACGTGCTCGGGCTGTTGGATCGGCCCGACCACGGCCGCTACCACCTCGACGGCCAGGACATGGCCGACCTCAGCCAGGATGCGCAGGCCCGGCTGCGCAACGAACGGATCGGGTTCGTGTTCCAGGCGTTTCACCTGCTTCCACGCATGAGCGCACTCGAAAACGTCGAGCTGCCACTGCTCTACTCCCGGCGTACCTCCATCAACGGTCTCGGCCTCCGGGCGCTGGAAGCCGTGGGCCTGGCGCACCGCGCTGAGCACAACCCCTCCGAGCTCTCCGGCGGCCAGCAGCAACGGGTGGCGATCGCACGGGCGCTCGTGACCGAGCCCGACCTGCTGTTGGCAGACGAGCCCACCGGGAACCTCGACCCGCAGTCGGCGAAAGAGGTCGTGGCCATCCTCCGGTCGCTCAACTCGGCCGGGAGGACAGTCGTCGTGGTCACCCACGATCCCAAGATCGCGGCTCAGTGCGGACGGGTCGCGCGCCTGGACGCCGGCCGTCTGGTTGCCGGTGGCACCGACTCGACGGCAGATGCCCGAGCTGGCGAGGAGGGAGCATGAACACTCTACGTATCGCGGCGAGCAGCCTTCGCGCGCTCGGCCGCTATCGACTGCGCACCGCCTTGATGATGTTGGGAACACTGGTCGGCGTGGCGGCCCTCACATTCGTCTTGACAGCAGGACAGGCCGCCTCGAGCAGACTGGCTGACACCGTGCGCCAGCTCTTTGGCGCTTCATCGATCGTGGTGTCGGCGGGTGGCGGTTTCTTCCTGGGTGGGCCGCGAGATGCGGCGCGCCTGACCGTGGACGACATCGAAGCGGTGGTGCGCGAAGTGCCCGGCATCGAGGTCTGGGACCCTGCCCTGATTGCCCCTGATACGCCGGTTCGTCGCGCAGAGCGCAGCGCCTCCGTGCGCCTCATGGGGCTATCCGAGCGTTCGGAGCGCGTCTGGAATCGGACCGTGTCGCGTGGCAGCTACTTCGACGCCATCGACGTCGCCCGCGCGGCGCGGGTCGCCGTCATCGGAGCGACCGTGGCCCGCGCGCTGTTCCCGGGGGAGGATCCCATCGGACAGGAGCTCTCCGTCGATGCGGTGCCGTTTCGTGTCGCCGGCGTGCTCGAGCGCTTCGGAACGGACGTACATGGCTTCGACCGCGACAACGAAATCGTTGTTCCCGTGACGACCGTGATGCGTCGGGTCAAGAACGTCGACTCGATCACTGCGGCCAAGTTCCTGGTTGGCGATCCGGACAACGTAGAATCCGTCTCCCGCGAGGTGACCCTGGCCCTGCGAGAACGGCATCGCCTGGCACGGGGCCAGCCCGACGACTTCACCGTGACGAGCTCGGTCGCGGTGCGGGAGATAGCTGGGAGGGTGCAGCGAGTCCTGTTCTTCTACCTTCCGCTGGTCTCCGGCGCGTCGTTGCTCGCCGCCCTGGCGTTGGCGGCCAGCCTCATGCTCGCGTCGGTGAGCGGCCGCACGACCGAGATCGGACTGCGCCGCGCGGTGGGGGCGCGCTCCGAAGACATCAGCCTCCAGTTCTTGCTGGAAACCGCGGTCACGACCCTGCTGGGCGGGGCTTTGGGCCTCATCTTGGGGGGCGGCGCCGCCTGGTTGGTGGCGCGGCTCTGGGAGGTCGAGGTTTCGGTCACGCCCGGCGCCATCGCCCTGGGGCTCGGCCTGTCTTTGGCTACAGGATTCGTGGCGGGCATCGCACCGGCACGACGCGCCGCCCAACTGAACCCGGTGGACGCTCTGCGATGAGGCTTCGTCGTGGGCTCGTCCTGTCGCTCCGGGCCCTGCTCGCACACCGGGGGCGGGCCCTGTTGGCGGTAGTCAGCGTGGCGATCGGCGTGGCTGCGGTGCTCGTGACGAGTGCCACGGGTGAGGGTGCACGGGCAGAAGTCCTTCGCGAGATCTCCGCCCTCGGCACGAATCTGCTAGTGATCCGATCTGGGCAGGTCGAGCGATCGGCCGCCCGCAAGCAGATCCGAGGTCGCGTGACGTCGCTCAGACTCGGAGACTGGCGAGCGATTCGGACCCTGGCCACCGTGCGCGAGGCCGCTCCTTGCGTGGACCAGAGGCTGCGGGTCAAGGCTGGACGCGGTTCTGCCAGCGCGCTCGTGTTTGGAACGAGCTCCTCCTTCTTCACCCTGCGTGGTTTGAAGCCCGAGCTCGGCCGCGTATTCGACCCGCTCGACGACGCAGCCGCCGCGAGGGTGGCGGTGCTCGGCGCCCGCGTCGCCGCGACGCTGTTTCCGGGCCAGAATCCGGTCGGCGAGACGCTGAGAGTCCGAGGGGTTCCCTTCGAGGTGATCGGGGTCCTGGTCGCACGGGGAGTCCTGGTCGACGGGGCGGATGAGGACGGCAACGTGTTCATTCCGATTCGAACGGCCCTTCGCCGCGTCCTTGGCTCGGCTTGGCTGTCGTCCGTCTTCGTGAGCTCGGTTGACGCCGATCACCCGGAGGGCGCCGAGTTTCAGATCCGGAGCCTGTTGCGCGACCGCCACCGACTCGCGCGAGAGAAGGCCGACGACTTTGACATACAGAACCAGGCCAAGCTGCTCAGCATGCGCAGGGCCCTGGCCGATTCGCTCACCCTCTTGGCTGGTGGCCTGGCGGGAGTCTCCCTGCTCGTGGGGGGGACCGGCGTGATGGCGCTCATGCTGCTGTCGGTCAAGGAACGCACGGCCGAGATCGGCCTGCGCCTGGCCGTGGGCGCGCGGCCACGCGACGTCTTCCTCCAGTTCTTGGTCGAGGCCGCCGTGTTGGCGCTGGGCGGGTGGCTGTTGGGGGTGGCCCTCGGGGCCGTGGGGGTCGGCGTGGCGGCTCTCACCACGGATTGGCCGGTAGCCGTTCCCGAAGCCGGGCTGCTCGCCACCCTGGTCGCAAGCGGCCTCTCGGGCGTTGGGTTTGGTGCGCTCCCTGCCCGGAGGGCGGCGCGCCTGCCGCCGATCCGCGCGCTGGGCGCTGGTTGATGTGCGACGATGGGCCATGACCATGACCTCTGACGGTGCCTCGGTTCTGCTCATCGACGATGATGAGGCCCTCACGAGCCTACTCGGTGAGTTTCTGGGGCGATTCGGCATGTCGGTACGATCGGCAGCGCACCCGATTGACGGCTTGCGCCTGCTCAAGAGTCAACCGCCGGACATCGTGATCCTTGACGTGATGCTGCCAGGGATGGACGGCTTCGCGGTGTGCCGGAAGATCCGGGAAACGAGTCGCATCCCGATCATCATGCTGACCGCCAGGGGGGACGTCACGGATCGTGTCGTCGGGCTCGAGCTCGGCGCCGACGACTACCTCCCCAAGCCGTTCGAGCCTCGCGAACTGGTTGCCCGGATCCAGGCGGTGCTGCGCCGTGGGCTTCACCCCGAGGCCGTGGAGCACACTCGGGTGGGCGAGCTTCTAGTGAACTGGTCGGCACGGTCGGCGTGCCTTGCCGACCGTCCGCTCGATCTCACCACTGCAGAGTTCGAGCTACTGGCGGTGCTCCTGCGCAGCCCGGGGCGGGTCTTGAGCCGGGATCGAATCATGGATCTTCTCCGAGGAGCGGATCGAGATGCCTTCGATCGCTCGATCGACGTACTGGTTAGCCGCTTGAGGAACAAGCTCGGGGATAACGCCCGACGGCCGCGCTTCATCAAGACCGTGCACGGCATCGGCTACGCATTCATTGGAGACGACGATGCCTGAGCGACGACGCTTGGTTCCCGCCCGCAGGTCCGTCTTCGCAAAACTGGTCGGGATCATGGCGGCCATGGCGGTGAGCATCGTGGTCTTGGTGGCCGGCTTCTTCGTTCATGTCGTCACCCCGCACGTGGACGACGCGCTGGGGCGCGTGCTGGTCGCATATGCGGAGCAGCTTGCAGCCCAGTCTCCTGACCGCGAGGCCGCGGCGGCGGCTGCCCGGCGGCTCGGCATCACCATCTCTCACGAGGGGCCCGACGGTAGTTGGGCCATCGGCCCGAACGGGTCGATTCCGCCGGCAACGCCTGCCCGGGATGACTGGTGGACCAGCGCCAGCCATGTGGTCGAGGCTCAGGGTGGCGGGTCCTATGCGTTCTCGTGGGATGTCGGTGTGCCCCTGGAGGCGGCACACGACCGGCTGCTGCTCCTGCTGCTGGGGCTCATCGTCGCAGTGTTGGTGCTCGGGCACGAGGTGCTGCGTCGGGCGCTCCGCCCGGTCCGACTCCTGGCCGAGGGTGCGGACCGCTTCGGCGCAGGCGACGTCGACATTCAGATCCCGAGGCAGTCACAGGATGAGCTGGGCGCGCTCACGGAAGCCTTCAACCAGATGGCCCGGCGAGTGAAGGAAATGCTC
>JAFGIS010000073.1 GCA_016929495.1 Polyangiaceae bacterium
CATAAGTCACGGTGCTATAAGGACTTATGACCCCTGGGACGCCGACTTGACTAACAGTCAAAATTTAAAGGCGCAACGCCTGAGCCACACACACAGTTGAAATTACTGTCCGCTCTCAGCTGGGGGGTTAAAATTCCCGGCCTGAACGTTAAGAAAAGAACTTGACAACAAGACACCCCCATGGGACACTGCTTCCCTCACGCCTTTCGAGCCCCATTCCGCCACGGAGCGATGGCGGGATTCAACCACCTGAGCAAGGTCGTCCAATTAGTAGGACACCGGGGAACTCCCCAGGCTGGCAGGTCAATTACTGGTCTGGCTATAAGCCCCCCCGGAAATGCCGGTTCGACTCCGGCCTTTGCTCATCACTTCAAACCTCTCGCTGGAGATTTGACGCCATGGTTACTCCGCACCTCAACTACTGCCGCATGTGCGGCACATTCCTCGATTGCGGCTTCGAGCCGTTCGACCCGCAAAAGCACATTTGCATCGACGGCATGTGGCATCTCGCCAAAATGTTCGTCGATTTCGAGACGGTCCGCGCCGACCGTCTCCAGGAATGGCTCAGGATTGTCCGCCGCTTCAAGCCCGAGATCATTTTCCATCGGGGCCGACCTACGGATAGTTTAGCAGGGTATTACTTCCACGCCTCGCATCCCGAGTTCCCCGCCACCTCCACCGATCAGGCTCTCTTCGAGATTCCCACGGTCGAGATCGTCCTCGTGGCCGACGCCCAGGAACCACCGAGAATCATCGGCGTCGACTTTCGCGAGGCCCAACCATGAAGCGTCTGCCGGTAGACGAAGACGACTATCGCGAGATGATCATCCGTCTCCTTTACGCATCACACGGCACGATCGACCAAGCCACGGACGTGATCCACTGGCTCAAGAAGGGTCATGACAGTCCTGAGGGCTACGCGTTTCGGGAAAAGAAGATGAAGCGGCTCATCGACAACCTCCGAACGCTCCTTCACGACATCGAGATGCTCGTTGCGCCGTGCACCGAGGGGATAGGGCTTGAAGTCAGCGGTCTCATCACCAAGCGATGGCTTGAATGGTCGCGGGAGTCCATGGAGGAATCCGATGCCAAAGAAAGTTCACAAGCGAGCGAATGAGCTCATTGAGAAGGGCCTGCCCGAGGACGTTGCTTGGGGCCGGGCCTACAACGAGGCGAAGCGCAAGCGGAAGCGCAAGAAGAAGGAGCGCAGATGAGTGCCGAGGTTCCCGGCCCCCCCAAGCGCAGCGATACTCAAGATAAGCTCGAGGGGTTTCTTGATGCGCCCCATCTCGAGACGCTCTGCCTGACCCTTAGTAACGTCACGACAGCGGCCCGCATCGACCCCCGCGTGCTCGAATATGTCAAGCCGCCGATTTACAAGCCGCTCAACGTGCTGTGCGAAAACCTGATACTCTCAGTTTGCCGCTACTGGCCCACAGAGTGGCGCCGCAGCGTCGCCTTCCCCGCCGACTGGTGGCAGGCGCTCAAGGAACGCTGGGCTCCGAAGTGGCTCCTCCGCCGCTGGCCCGTGCGCCGCCGAGTCTTCGACGCCCTGGCCTTCTACCCCACCATGCGCTCTTGGCGGGATTTTGGGCAGAGCATTCTGCGGGTGAAGGAGAAGCCAGGGCCGCCTGCTCCGGCGCAAAGAATGGCGTGTGAGGCTCTCCCCTTCGGAGAAGAGGTTGAGGACTTCGGGCTTCAGCGCTACGAGACCATCCAGCGCTGGGCTGAGCAAGTTTGCGAAGAAGATGACGCTGGGTATCCAGCCACGCCCTCCACCTGGCGGCTGAGGAAAGCCCTTGAGGCTCAAAAACCATCAGACCTGGATTATCTGAGATGAGTATCGAGGGCCACAACCTGATCTCTCGGAAGGCCGGGGCGATGTGGTGGTTTCGCCCCGGCATCTCAAGCACCAACCCCCACGCTGAGGCCAGAGCCTTGATTCCCAGGTGTAAGCCTAGGCCCATACCACGCTCGTGGACGGGAGGAACCCCACAATCTTCACTTCGACCCTGACAATGCCAAACACGCAGGCCTCCCGTCCACCTTTCCCCGATCTCCTCGCAGAGCCGCGCAGGCTGCTCTCCGACGCGCTTGCGGCCCATGACCGGGTGATGATCCTCGGCTACCCGGGCAGTGGCAAGACGACGCTCGCAGAGGCTGTCACGGACCGCCCCGTGCTGCACCTCGACTACGTCCAGGAGGTCCGTTGGAGCACACAGTGGATTCACAAGGCGACGCTGTTCGCCATGCACCACCGCCGCTGGCTCATCGAGGGAACGATGGGCTACCGGCTGGTGCGGACCTGGCTCTCCTTCGGCGGGCCGCTCCCCGAGCGCATCATCCTGCTGCTCCAGAACCAGAGTCCTCAGGCGAAGCACGACTCCTTCTGCCGGGGGCTCGAGACGGTCTGGCTCGAGGCGCAGCGCCAGCCGCGCTTCCAGGAGCTCCGCATCGACCCCTGCCTCGGGCTCCCGCCCCGGCCCGAGCGCCCCGAGTTCCAGCTGGCCGGCCGGCTACGCTCCTGGCCCTCGGCCGGCATGTTCATCATCGAGGGCAAGGTCGATGGCGTCCGCATGGGCGCGCTGCGCCGCGGCGGCGAGTGGCAGTTCTACAACCGCATCGGCCGGTGCCGCGCGCCCGAGCACATCGCCCGAGCGCTGCCGGAGCTGCCCGAGGACACCTGGATCGACGGCGAGTACGACTGCGGCTACGGTGAGCAGGCCGGCTACCACTTTCTCCTGAGCCAGAACGTCCCGGAGTGCGGCCGATGGGACGTCTTCGACCTGACGACGCATCCCCCGCGCCCGACGCCCTGTATGATCCGCAAGGCCTGGCTCGATAGCGTCCTGGGCCCCGTCAGCGCCCACAGCGAGGCCATCCACCTTGTCGAGTACGCGCTGCTGGACGCATCCCAGCTCCGGAGCACCGCCGACCGGCTCATGAGCCGCGAGGGCGTCGTCATCAAGGAAGCCCGGAGCCCGTACAGGCCGCGTACCCGCAAGGGTTGGTACAAACTGAAGAGGGACCTATGCCAGGCATCGTTATGGTGACGTGCGAGACCTGCAAGCGGGTCACGGTGGTCAACCCCTACAACCTGCAGCACCCCGAGTGCCCCTGGTGCGAGCTGTTTCGCCTCAGGGAAGAGAACCAGCGGCTGCGAGCGCTCGTCGAGGGGCTGGGGCCCGCCGACGAAGCTCCAGGCGGTGATCCTCGTCTGGAAGAACAGCCCGGCAGCACCGATCACAGTAGTACGTGAGCCGTCCCTCGCACTCCCGCACCGCGCAGACATGCGGCGCATGGAGCCGGTAGCAGATCATGCGCGCTTCCACTTGAACTTCCTCCAGGTGCGGTTCGTGGCGCCGGGGCGGTAGATGCTCGAGGCGAGTTTCGCGACCACGCCCTCGATCATCCCCGTTTTCCGGTCCACTTCCTTCAGATTCGTCATGACTTCGCGCACCGCGTCGGCATCGGAGTCGATCACGGCGGCCTCGACCTCTCGGATGGCCTCCGGCGGCCCCTTTACAAGCGCGGCGAGCAGCTTTTTGCGCGCCGAGAGCGCCATCTTGCACGGGAACTCGGCCACAGCGTCGAAAACCGCCCAGATGCCCTCCTCCGGCGGCTCCCGGCGTCCCAGAATGCTCCAGGCGCTCTTCTCGTCGCGGCCATGGACGAACTCCCCGTCGACGAACGTGCCCACAGGCGCCCACCCGAGCGCTCGGGCGACGTGCGGCGGAGGCGTCACAGTCCCTCGGTGCGTGAACCACCGCCAGCCGTGCTCCGAGCGCTGCGCCCCCAGGCGCACGCCCACGAGCTTCGGCTCCACGTACCACAGGCCCGTGTAGGGCACCTCGTAGTCCAAAACGGGATGCTGGAAGCGAATCATGACAAAACTCCACTGGGACTGACGTTACCGCTGTAGTCTAAACGTTAAGGCGCCCAGAAGCAAGGGAAAAACTCTTGACTTTTGGAAAAGTCGTGCTTTTCGGTACAGATGTTGCCTAAACTACATTTGCACCGGAGCCACAGGAGGACCCATGGCCAAGGACAACACCGCGAAGTACCCGGGCCTCGGCTCGCTCAACAGCCTCAAGAAGGCGAGCGACACCGATCGCAAGGCGCCCAAGGGCTCGGAGGAGAAGGCCGGGCGGAAGGAGAAGTGATGGACCTTGAAGCCGCTGCGAAGGCTCTCGGAAAGATCGTGGAGGGCTGCGATGCCGAGCGCCAGCCCTCCGAGGCCCTTCTCGGGACTCTCTTGAAGATCCTGGATCGCCTGAATGCGCCCGATGAGGCGCAGCTCGTGGCGTTCCTGGACAAGCTCAAGGATCTCGATGCTCGAGTCCGGCATCTGGAAGTCAGCGCGGGCCTGGAGTCTGTTCGCCCCAGCCCGAGCCGCCAGCGGGCGCAGAACTTCATCAGCCTGCTCGGACGCAGAGAGGCGCACGATGCCGCGCAAGAAAAAAATCCCGTTTGAGTCGATTCTCGACCTGTCCAAGTACGCGCTCAAGGAATACCTCGGCTACCTCACCAAGAGACGCCGCAAGCGACCCAGCGAGACCGACACCGAGTACGAGGCCTACCTCGCCGAGCTGAAAGGCTTTCTCAGCGTCGATCAGGCGGATTTTGTCCGGAAGCTCATGGTGAACGTCTACCACTTCACACAGGAGGAGGCGGCGTTCAACGATGGCTCCGATCCGCTGCGCGGCATGTCCAGCGCCGAAATCGAGGAGAAGATCCTCAACATGGGCGCTGCATGACGACAAACCAAGAACTCGCCCGAAAGATCGCCCGCGCTCGCAGGGAGCTATGGTTCCGGGGGGACCTTCGCTACCTCACGAAGCCAGGGCCCCAGCGCTGGATGTACGACTGGATCAAGTTCGAGCGAAGTCAAGGCACGAACTACTCCCCGTTCGTGCTCAACTGCCACCGCCGCCTGGGCAAGACCTTCCTCTCGACGCTGTTCTGCTGCGAGGAGTGCCTCTCACGACCCGGCGTCTACGCCAAGCTCGCAGCGCCGACCAGCAATCACGCCCAGGACATCCTCGATGAGCACTGGGGCATCATCCTCAGCGAGTGCCCACCCGAGCTCGAGCCCGCCCCGTTTCGAAACGAGAAGTACACCTTCCGTAACCCCCGCTGGGGCGACTCACCACGCGCCAAGAGCCTGCTGCGGCTCTACGGCGTCCAGAACGATCGCGGCAACAAGATGCGCGGTGGGTCGACCGATGTCGTCGTCTTCGACGAGTGCCGGGAGATGCCCGACCTGGCCTACACCTGGACCAGCGTGCTCCTGCCGACATTCCGCGGCCGAAAAAACCCGGTCGCCATCATGCTCTCCACGCCGCCCGAAAGCATGGACCACCCCTTCGTCACGCGGTTCATCAACGGGGCCATGGAGTCCGGCCGCTACCGCCGAGTCTCCGGCGCCGAGGACCCCAACTGGACCGACGAAGAGGACGAGATGTTCGCCCAGGAGATGGGCGGACGCGACTCGATCGACTACCGCCGCGAGATCGGCTGCGAGCTGATCTCGGACACCCGGAACCTCATCATCCCGGAGTTCGCCGAGGCGGACCAGTACGGGCAGACGGGCATCGAGAACGATTACATCGTCGTGCCTGAGAGCATCAAGCGCCCCGAGTACTACGACGTTTACACGCTGGCTGACATGGGTGGGGCGGGCAAACGCACCGATCACTGCGGCATCCTCTTCGCCCACTACGATTTTCAGCGCCACAAGATCGTCGTCGAGCAGGAACTCTTCCTCCGAGACCTCGACACACGCTCCATCGTGTGGACCTGGCGCGACACGCTCGCCAGCTGCTACGACAAGCAGCGCGAGCAGACCGCCGGACGCGAGATCGTCAACCTCGAGGTGCGAGCCGAGGCCACCGCGCAGCAGATCACCGACTTCCGGGCGATCTGGAACTTCCCCGTCGCCCCCGTGACGCCCATCGACAGGGAGGTTGCCCGCCGGGCGCTCCGCACCGCCTTCCGCATGGGCGTCATCGAGGTCTCCGCCGAGTGCCGCGAGCTGATCTACCAGCTCCGTAACGGCACCCGCACCCAGACAGGCGATTTCGTCCGCAGCGAACGACTTGGCCATTGCGACCTCATCGCCGCGCTGTCGAACCTCTTCCGCATCGTCGACACCGAGCGCAACCCCTTCCCGCCCGTGTGGGTGAGCCGCGACAAGGTCTTCGTCGCGCCAAAGCCGCCCGCACAGGGCGAGGCCTGGAACCAGTTCTTCAAGAGAGGCTCGAATGGGCGAGTACGCCGCAGCTGACAACATCCTCGAGCGCCGAGGCGGTGTGAGCCTCGACGACGTGCTCAACGAGTCCATCGAGGGCGAATACTGGGCTGCGGGGCCGGCGCGTGGCGTGCTCGACCACGTCGAGGACACTCAGAAGCGCAACAAGGACCTCATGGGGTCCAACCCGCTGTTCCGGAAGATGCTCCGGGCGATCCAGTACCACTACGGAGCGTTCGAGGGCTGGGACGACTGGGGCGACACCGCCATCCAGATCGTCGGCGAGCATGGCCAGGTCCTGAGCTTCGCGCTGAACTACGCCCGGTACCTCGTGCTTCAGATCAAGACGCTCGTCACGGCAGAGATGCCGAACTACACCACGCTGCCGCTGTCATCCGATGCCCGCAGCCGCGTACAAGCCCGCGTGGGCAAACGCATCCTGAACGGCTACCTCACGAAGAAGGGCCTGTGGCAGAAGCTGCGCGAGACGGCCGAAGAGGCGCTGGTGACCGGCACGGGGTTCCTCTCGGTCTCCTGGAACCCAGCCATGGGCCGATGGTACGACCCGGACTCCGGCGAGCCGTCGCAGCGCGAGGGAGATGTCGATTACCGCGTAGTCCCCATCGAGTACGTGATCATCGACTGGACCCTGTCCTCCCGCTGGGAAGATGTCCCATGGCGCGCCATCGAGTACCCGGTCAACCGCTGGGACCTCGCGGCCCGCTTCGAGGAGTCCGGCGAGAAGATCCGAGGCTGGTCATCCGGCACCGACGAGGAGACCGGGCGCGACCGGGGGGTCGCCGCGACGCCCGAGGACGATCGGGTGTGGCTGCGGGAGTTCATCCACAAGCCGACCGACGCGCTGCCAGACGGGCGGTACATGCTGGCCCTCAAGGGCGACACGGAAGCCCTGCTCGACATCGACAGCCCGTACCGGGGCATCCAGCTTCTGCCATGCCTCGCAGGGCGCATCCGGGACTGCCTGCTCGGCTGGACCGTGGCCTTCGAGCTGCAGCAGCCCCAGGAGCTGCTGTGCGACGCGCTGTCGAAGATCGCCACCATGCAGGACAACCTGGGCCTGCCCGTACTGTGGACGAAGACCGGCACGAAGCAGCCCGATCCCCAGCTCTGGGTCGGCTCCATCGCCTGGCTCGAGTCCGAGGAGAAGCCCGAGCTGGTCACGCTCTACGACGTGCCAGATGAGCTGTTCAAGACCATCGAGTTCCTCATCCAGGGCATGGAACGCACCGCTGGCCTCGGCCCCGCTGTGCAGGGCGAGGCGGCCGGCAGCGTGCGCGCCAACCGAATGCAGCTTTTCATGGCCGAGCAGTCGAGGCGCTTCAACTCCGACTTCGAGTCGAACTTCAACTCCCTGTTCGAAGAGGCCGGCGCCGCGACGCTCGAGCTGCTCCAGGACTTCTCTCTCAGCGTCAGGGAGGTGCCGCACCTGTCTAGGAGCGAAGAGGCCGCCATCATCAGCTTTACTGCCGAAGACCTCTTCGACGTGGCCGGTGTCGCTGTCCAGGCGGGTAACTCCCTGACGCGCACCCTCGAGGGCCGCCTCGAGGTGATCAACCTGCTCGCGCAGAACCGGGTTGCGGTGCCGAAAGAGGAAATCATCAGCATCCTCAACGGCGCCCCGCTCGACACCCTCACCGAGAGCGCCGAGGGGCAGGTAGAGGTCGCCACCGCCGAGAACGAGCAGATCATGGCCGGCGGGACCCACCTCGCACTCCCCACCGACAACCACCTCCTCCACATAAAGAAACACGCCGCTATTTTCAACACACCAGCCGCTCGCCAGGACTCCGCGCTCATCGAGAACGCCCTGGCCGCGTGCTGGGAGCACCTCGATATGTACAACGACCTGGGCCACTTCGAGTTCCAGATGGCACTCGGCTATGCCGAGTTCCCGCCCTCAGGTGGCGCCCAGGCGCCTGGGGGTAAGCCGCCGGCGCAGGGCGAAGAAGCCGCCCCAGCGCCGCCAACCGCAGAGGAGGCCATTTGATGGTGCAGGAAGAAACCGCTGTAGAGTCCCCGCAGGCCGAAGACGAGGAAGAGGAAGAGCAGCTCGACAACGACATCCTCGGTCCTCGACTCAAGCAGGCCCTGGAGGCGCAGAAGGACACAGAGGAGGAGGAGAGCGAGGAGGAGGAGAAAAAGGGCGACGAGGCGCCGGCGGAGGACGAAGAGGCCGAAGAGTCCGAAGGCGAGCAGGACGAAGGCGAGAAGGAGCCGGCGCGCGAGCCTGTCGACCTCCCCGACGACACGCCGCTGGAGATCACCGTCAACAAGAAGAAGCAGGTCGTGACGCTCGGGGAGCTCAAGGCCGACGCGCAGAAGACGCGCAGCTCCACGGAGCGCTGGAAGGAAGCAGCGGAGAAGGAGCGCGAGGTCTCCACACGGGAGGCCAAGATCCGCAACGCGGAGAAGTATTTCAACGACGTCATCAAGGCGATCAAGGACAACCCACTCGCAGCGGCCTATCACCTCATCGCACGCGACGAGGGCGACGAGGCGAAGGCCTACGAGAAGATCGTCAATGTGGCGTCGAAGTTTGTCGGAGAACACATGGAATGGCTCAATCTGCCAGAGGAGGAACGCCTCCGGCGGCAGAACGAGACCATCTTGGGCCGCAAAGAGCGCGAAATCGAGCGCCTCAAACGTGAGAAGGCGGAGCGCGAGCAAAAAGAGCGGCTCAACATAGTAGTGAACGAGCTGACGCGGAAGGCAGAAGCGGCCGGGATCAAGAAACAGGAAGATCTCGTTGACGTCGCCGCCATCTACGACCGCTATCAGGGCGTTCGGTCCATCGACGAGTGCATTCAGGAGTACCAAGAGACCCTGCCGGAGCGCAAGAAGAAGCTCCTCGAGGCTCTATCTGATGACGAGCTGAGAGACATCGCCAAAGCGCGCGGCATCGCGGCCTCCAGCCCACTCGGTACTGTGAAGCGCAAATCACCCGCCTCTACCAGCCCGGCGATGCGGAACAAGCGCGAGGAAGCTCCGCCTCGATACTTCCGCAACTTCGAGGAGGCCCGGCTGGATGCAGAAAAGCACAAGCGCAAACATCGCTGACGCTCCAGGCCGCGGCCTCCCACATAGGAGGCTTAACAAGTGGCCGGAGAAAATACCGTCAGCACGTTCGCTGGTTTTCTGAAAACCAAGTACGCGCAAAACATAGTCAACACGATCCCCGAGGGCTTCGTGGCGCAGAACGATTTCCCGTTTGGCGCCGCAGGGAAGATCGGGGAGCAGTACCAGCAGGCGGTCATCACAGCGCTCGAGCAGGGCGCGACCTACGCCGCTGGTGCATCGGGCACGTTCACCATCAACGACGCAGTCGCCGGGAGCATCGAGAAGGCGCTCGTCAATTCGAGCCAGTTCATGCTCAAGAGCGCCATCGACTACGAGACGCTCTCCAAGGCGATCAAAAAGGGCGAGATGGCCTACGGATCGGCTGGCGACCAGCTGATGAAGAACATGGCCATGAGCACCCGGAAGCGTCTCGAGATCTCGATGTGGCTCGGGCAGTTCGCCACGGGCTGCGGCGCACTCAGCGCCATCGGGTCGAACATCGCGACCATCACCCAGGCGAGCTGGCCGCCGGGGGCATGGATCGGCATGGAGGGCGCCGTGGTCGAGATCTTCGACTCGACGCTCGCCACAAACCGCGGCTCGGCAACGCTCTCGAGCGTGAACCACGCCGAACGCAAGCTCACGCTGTCGGCCACCCCTGGCGGGACCACTGCGGGCGACGTGATCGTGTTCAAGGACATGGTCGAGGCAGGCCCGACGTGGAACGACTTCATGGGCGTGCTAAAGATCTACTCCACGACCAGCGGCACGCTGTTCAACATCTCGACCGCCAAGAGCGTCTGGAAGCCCGAGACGCTCGCCGTCGGCGGCCCGCTCACGTTCGCCAAGTGCCAGGAATCGGCGATGTACTACGCCCTCAAGGGCGGCGACCGGACGCTCAAGGCCTACGTGCCGCTGCGGGCATGGCTCTCGCTCCTCACCGAGCAGGCTGCCCAGCGGCATTACGGCGGCGAGTTCGACGGCCGCACCGAGCTGGTCGATGGCGGCAAGGCCATCCGGTTCTGGACGATGTCGGGCCAGATGCTCATCAAGCCCGTCGCGTACATGCCGGAGGGCTACGCCCTGCTCGTGGCCGACGGAAGCATCATGAGGGTCGGGTCCACGGACGTGACCTTCCAGGTGCCCGGCATGAACGAGCCGCTCGCGCACGTCTCCGACACGGTCGCCGGGATCGTGCTGATGGCCTACTACAACCAGGCCGTCTTCACGCCGGAGCCGGGACTCGGGGTGCTGCTCACCGGCATCACCTACAGCTAACGCAGTTCGGGGGGCCTTCGGGCCCCCCCCTGGAGGCACCATGGGCCTGACGCAGAATCTCTTCGGCGCGAGCCGCACGATTCCCCAGACCGGCGAGACGAGCTGGGGCTCCGAGGTGACGACCATCCTCTCGAAGCTCTGCTACGGCACCGATGGGCTCGCGCATCTCCTCGGCTCCAATATCCCACTGGCAGCCTGGGCGATGACGACGGGCAGCCTGGCGGCGTCGGCGACACTCACGCAGACCCACCCGGTGCATTTCATCGCTTCGACCGGCGGCGCCGTGTCGCTCAGCGGCACCACGGCCATCGCCGACGGACCCACAGCGAAGAACGCACTGCTGGCCGTGCTCGGCTCGAGCGCCTCAGATACCGTGCTCATCCCCGACGGTGCCAACACCACGCTGAATGGCCCATGCCTCGTAGAGCTGGGGCAGGCCATTTTGCTTCTGTGGGACTTCTCGAACAGTACATGGCGCGAGCTCGCTCGCGCCCGCTGAAAGGACAGCTATGGTGCAAACCCTGACCGGAGAATACCTGACCGCCAAAGGAGGGCGGGCCTGGAAGACGACCGAAGTCCGGACCGAAATCCTCGACCCGTTCAACTCCAAGCCGGTCTATCGAAAGGCGATAGATCTCGGCCTGCTCCCCAACACCACGAGCGGGACCGTCGCCCACGGCATCACGAGCCTCAACTGCGCCGAGGGCGCCTACATGAGGATCGAGGGTGTGGTGAGCGATGGGACCGATGTGACACCCATCACGCTCACGGCGAGCCTCACGGTCTGCAAGGTGGACGCGACGAACGTCACGATCACCACCACGGCAGACCTGTCCTCGTCCCGTGGGCTCCTCTTGCTGGAATACACGAAGACATAGCCTTCTCCCAGCGGCTTCTGATCCCGGGGCTTCGGCCCCGGGGTCTTACCCCCAGAGCAAGGAGACTCAAGCGCGATGCATTTCCTCTACCTGCCCGACATCCGGGCGATCATCCGGCGCAATTATGAACGCACAGGTCGTACGGGACTGCAGACCTTCTGGCGCTACCAGGCGGTGCGCGGCGGGCGAGTGCTCGAGGAGTCTCCTCGGTTCATGCCCAACATCTTCCACGACGACGGCGAGGAACTCGTCTGCAAGATCGTTTTCGACGAAACAGTGACGGTCCCGGCAAGCTACTACATCGGACTCGACAACAGAGCGTCGCTCGCAGAAGCCGACGCCCTCTCGGGCATGACCTCGGCCGAAGAGGATGGCACGGGCTACGCTCGCCAGGCGGTCGCGTCGAACAACACCGACTTCACGGTGTCCCAGGACGG
>JAFGIS010000074.1 GCA_016929495.1 Polyangiaceae bacterium
CCTCAGCGGCAAGGTCCGTGGATTCGGCCACGACCTATCCACCGTGAATTTCGGTCACGCTGCCGATGGCTCTTTCACGTGACCTAGCCCTAGTGGTTTGCACCCTGACCGCTACCAGTGCGATCTTGCGGCAGGACGGCTCTTGGTTTCTTAGGCCGCGAGCGCGATTGCGTTGTCGTTCGCAATTGTTGTACGGCCCGCTTTGTAGGTGGGGCGGGCGCCACCGCACGCAGATTGACCTTCAGTCCCCACGTCGAAACCGATCGCCCCCGTGGGTCGGGGTCCCCGAGAACATGGCCCGGGGCATGAACATTGCCCGCCAAAGGTAAGCCCATTCGGCTGGCGTGCAAGTCCTTTGAGGACGGCGGAAAACCGGCCGGATCATGCGCACGTCCCGCGACTCCGGTCTGGCCCAACGCGCAGAAGCGTGACAAAAGACCGGGTAGAGCCTCACGAGGAGAGTGCGCTGATGCGATCTGCTCGCTTACTTGGCCTGTTTCCTCGGATTCCGTGTGTGTGCGGCCTGGCCGCCGCCTGTTCGTCGGATCCCCCAACGCTCGGTTCTTCGTCGACGGGCGGCGGTGCCTATGGCTCGGCAACTGGAGGCACTGCCGCCGGCACCGGCGCCAGCGCCTCGGCGGTGACGGGCGGCACGCCCGCAACCGGCGGCTCGAGTTCGGGCGCGACCAGTTCATCCAGTTCGGGTGGAGGGCCGCCGAGCGGCGGCGGGTCGCCGACCGGTGGGACACATGCCAGCGGCGGCGAGCAGGCCACCGGTGGCGCTGCGGCCGGCGGTGCAGGAGGGAGCACGGGCGGAACCACGGAGCCCGCACCCACCGGTGGCGTCGCCGGCACAGGGGGCTCGAGCAGTCTGAGTGGCGCCGGCGGAGTCGATGACGACAGCGGCGGCGCCGGACCCACCGCCGGAATGGGCACCGGAGGCGTCCTTGTCTGCCCTTCGGCCGCTTGCGGCAACACCCAGCGCCAGAACGAACGGTGCACGGACACGGACTCGGTCGGGCTCGGCAAGTACCAGATCCTGACCAACCTCTGGGGCGCCAAGGGCACGGCGGAAAGCGACGGGCAGTGCACGTGGACCCTGTGCGAGTCCGGCGGCAAGATCGCCTGGGGCACGGAGTTCACCTGGACCTCCGGCGACGAGATCAGCGTCAAATCGTTCGCTGCCGCGATCCTGGGCTGGCACTGGAGCGACATCCCGCAGGGCACGGGACTGCCGGTACAGCTCTCGCAGGACCGGAGGATCCCTTGCACCTGGAGCTTCCAGCTCGACGTGGACGACGCAGCGTCGCTCAATGTCGCCTGGGATCTGTGGCTGTCCACCGAATCGAGCCCGAGCCAATTCACCTCGCCGAGCGACGAGATCATGGTGTGGGTCGATCGGCAGAACAAGGAGGATCCGATCGGCTACGAGGAAGGCGTGCAGGACACGGTCGCGATCGGCGACGCAGAGTGGGAGCTGTACCGCGGCAACAACGGTGGGAACGAGGTGTACTCCTATCTCCGCAAGCCGAGCGCCCAGTGCGCCACGCTCGATCTGAACGACTTCCTCCAGGATCTGGTCGGTCGCGGGTGGGTCGATGCGAGCAAGTACTTGATCAGTATCGAGTCGGGGCCGGAGGTGGTGCGGGGGAAGGGGCAGGTGGTGACGGAGACGTACTCGTGTGATGTGCAGTAGGGCGCGCGCGTAGCCCGTACCGGGCGCACAAAGCAAACCGCCCCTCCGAAGAGGGGCGGCCTGCGTCATTCGCGCGCGAGCGGGGGTCCGAGATGAACTACGGCAACACGTCGACGGTGAAGTTGCTCGCCTTCAGACCCGTCGTTCCGGTCCACATCTCGAAGCCGGCGAAGACGTCGGTGAGATACCAGCTGGAGCTCAATTGCATGCCGTTGTAGGACTTGGTGGATGCATCCTGCATGAACTCCTTGAGATCGCAGTCAATCGACTGGAGAGTCGAGTTGGCAACATACGAAATCACCGGACGACCTGCTGGCAGCCCCGCGCTCGCACCGCGGTCGCCAGCCCAGACGCTCCAGGACTTTCCGCAGAGCGTCGCATCCTGGCCTGAGTCGGACCCCACGGGCTGGCGGCTGGACGGGTCGTAGAGCCAGAGCATGATGAACCCGGAAACCGCGTCCTCGTACATCGCTCCGCCATTGGGTGGATTGTCCGCGGCAAACCACACGTCGTAGGAAACATTGAAGTCGCCGCCGCTCGAACCGCTCCAGGCGAAGGTCGTCTTGGCACTCGTAATGGAGCCGATCGTCTTGGGCAAGTGGTCCGTCGCGGCCGTCGTCATCGTGCCGTTGGCCGTGTCACCGTTGCGTCCAACGTAGATCGAGGGGAACGAAGCGGGGGCGGCCCCGTCCGGCGATGTTCCGGTGGACTGGGTCACGGTGAAACTGTTCCCCTCGAACTCGAGGGTCTGACACGAACTCTGCCAGGAGCCCCAGTTGTTGTTCTGGATGATGTACTGCTTGCCGTCGACCGTCACCCTCTTCCTCTGATAGTCGAGGTCCTCCGTGGTGTCGCTGCATCCGCCGCCGATGGTTCCCTTGGTTGCCCCGAGGTCGACGTGGCCGTCGGGGGCGTCAGAAGCCGCGTTGCCCTCGGCAAAGCCGATCACACAGTACTCGTAGGGAGTGGGCGCTGGGGTTCCGGGGACGAGGAAGACCACGGCCGAGATGGGCTCGTTGTTGTAGTCGTTGCCCTTCCCGTCCCAGCACGTCGTATTGAACTCGGCGTAGGGGGCGAACAGCTTCTCGCCACCGCCGCTGCCGGACGCGTTCAGGTCGTAGCACCAGCGGTCGTTGGCATCGGTTCCGCCGTCTGGACCCTGGATCTGGATGCGCAGCGAGGAGGCAACGTTGCTCGAGATGTTGACGGCGATGCCCTTCATGCCGGCACTCGGAGGCACTCCGGGGTCCGCCTTCTGCTCAGCAGCGTTCGGATCGTACGAGCAGTCCGCTCCGGCCGCAGGCTCGGTGATGTTGAAACCGAGCAGCGCCACGGCCTCGTACGCATCGCCCACCGTGCCCTTGGCGCAGAAGTTGTCGCCGGACTGCATGCCCGTGAAATCCTGCGGGCTGATGGTGGTGGCTTGTGTCAGCGTGATGGTGTTGCCGTCGACCGTGTTGCTGCCCACCTTCAGGGTGTCCTTGCCGGTCCAGGCACATCCAGCCCAGTCGGAGCCCCAGTGCACGTAGCCAGGGGGATCGCCCGTCGAGACGTTGCCGGTGCCACCCGTGTTCGTGCCCGTTGTACCGCCGGTCGTGCCACTCGTGCCACCGGGGTTGCCGCTCGTACCGCCGGGGTTGCCGGTCGTGCCGCCGACGCTGGTCGTGCCGCCGGGGCTGCCGGTCGTGCCGCCGGTAGTGCCGGTCCTGCCACCGACGCTGGTCGTGCCGCCGGTGTTCATGCCCGTCGCGCCGCCGGTGTTCATGCCCGTCGCGCCGCCGGTGTTCATGCCCGTCGCGCCGCCGGTGTTCATGCCCGTCGCGCCGCCGGTATTCATACCCGTCGTGCCGCCGCTCCCGCCGGACACTGGCACGCACTGGCCGTTCGCGCACTGGCCGCTCGGGCAAGCGATGTTGCAGTCACCGCAGTTCAACGCGTTGGTCATCGGGTCCACGCACGAGCTGCCGCACAGGCGCAGCGTGCCGCACGAGGTGGTGCACGTGCCATTCATGCACACCTGGCCAGTAGCGCACTGTATTCCACACCCGCCACAGTTGTTGGCGTCGTTCGGGATCACACACACGCCGCTGCAGTAGGCCATTCCAGGGCTGCACGGTATGCCGCTGCCGCCTCCGGTGCCCTGTGTCGTTCCACCCGTGCCAAAGGTGCCAGGCGGGGCTGACGACGAACAGCCTCCAAGCAACGCGAGCGCCACCGTGCCCGCGACAACACGACCCAATAACCTTGTCATACTCGGTACTCCCTGCGACACAGCCCGGTGTGCCGCGATAGTCAACTCAAGCGATGTGTGCGCGCCACGCTGGCGCAGAGCCGCGCAGACGATCGACGGACTGCTTGGGGGACGCAGCCGTCGGCGGGCCACGCGAACGCTGGGAGTATGTCACCGTGGAGGGCTTCTCCCAAGCCGGGTTGTGAAGCGGCCATACGGCAATGGAACCTTGAAGCTGAACTGTACTGGTTTGCCCAGCCGCGTCCCGGCGCTCAACGGGTCAGCGCGGGTACTAACAGGGATTTCCTCGACCAGAGCGAGCTTCCGCGAATCGGCTCACGTTTCCTCGTGCGCTGAGCACGCCAGGCAAGGAGGAGAGACTGCGACGATCGCCAGTCCACACTCACAAGCCGAGCGCACTGGTGTCCTTTCGCATCGAGCGGATGGCCGGCATACGCCGCCCGGAGTTGTTGAGCGGACTCACACGAACCAACTCGTCGCGGGACGAACAGCGACGGACCGCAGCCCGACTCCACAACTAGCAGGAAGGTTGGCTGGGAGATTGCGGTCCAATACCTGCCCGTCTTGACTGGTTCCCTTGGGCAGAAGGTCCATCGTGGTCGGACCACGTCAACGCCACACCGGAGTCGCCGAGTGTGACAATGCAGCTCGACGATGCAAACGCGCGTTCCAGTCGCAACGACGTGGCACGCGCGCGTCCCGTTGCTCAGGGGCAAGCTCCGGGTGACACCGGCTGTCACCCCCGCGCCCCCCGCACCTCCGCGCTCCAGGTCAGCGGACCAGCGCCGGGTTGCGGCTCGGGCCTGCCGGTGTCCCCGGCCGGTCCCAACGGGTGCAACGGTCGATAATCGACGGTCGTTGGGTGCTCGGCGCCTTGGGTCGGCACGTAGCCGTAGTTCAGTGTCGTCAAAAACCGGGCGCTGGACAGGCGGTTTGTCCTGGCGCTGCAACCCAAGGCCCGGTATGAGCCGCGCCCGCTTGGGACCATGCCTGCAACTGCTCACATTCCTTCAGCCGGCAGCGGTTTCGCCCGATCCGGCCCGCGATGCTCCCCTACTGCCCGCACCAGCGCGTGCCGTCAGGGAGAGACGACGGAGTGACCGTGTCCACCGAACTCTCCAGAGTACGCAATATTGGAATCAGCGCCCACATCGATTCGGGAAAGACCACGCTCACCGAACGCATCCTGTTCTATACCAAGCGCATCCACGCCATCCACGACGTCAAAGGCAAGGACGGGGTGGGAGCCAAGATGGACTCGATGGAGCTCGAGCGCGAGCGGGGCATCACAATTCAGTCTGCGGCAACGCACTGTCTTTGGGCGGACCACCACATCAACATCATCGACACGCCCGGACACGTCGACTTCACCGTCGAGGTGGAGCGCGCGCTGCGCGTGCTGGACGGAGCCATTCTCGTGCTGTGCGCCGTGGGCGGGGTGCAGTCCCAGTCGCTCACCGTGGACCGGCAGATGCGCCGCTACGGCGTGCCACGCCTGGCCTTCGTCAACAAGTGCGACCGCGCGGGCGCCAATCCCCTGCGCGTCAGAGACCAGCTGCGCGAGAAGCTGAACCTCAATCCCGTCTTGCTCGAGCTTCCGATCGGCCTCGAGGACGCGTTCGAGGGTGTCGTGGACCTGATCGGCATGAAAGCGATCCGCTTCGAGGGCCCGAGCGGCGACCAGGTCGTCGAAGGACCCATCCCGGCCAACATGCAAGTGGAAGCGGCGCAGGCGCGCGAGCAGCTGCTCGACGCGCTGTCCATGTTCTCGGACGAGCTGACCGAGGCCATCCTCGAGGAGCGCGTGACCCAGGAGTTGATCCACAGGGAGCTCCGCAGCGCGACGCTCAAGCTCCAGGTCGCCCCGGTGCTCATGGGGTCTGCCTTCAAGAACAAGGGCATCCAGCCGCTGCTCGATGCGGTGAATCGCTACCTGCCGGCGCCGCCCGATGTCGAGAACATCGCGGTGGACCTCGACCACGAGGAGCAGCAGACCCCGCTCGCAAGCGACGCCGACAAGCCCCTGGTCATGCTCGCGTTCAAGCTCGAGGACGGCCGCTACGGCCAGCTGTCCTATGTCCGCGTCTACCAGGGCAGGGTCGCCCGAGGCAGCGAAATCACGAACACCCGCACAGGCAAGCACCATAAGGCCGGGCGGCTCGTGCGCATGCACGCTGACGAGATGGAAGAGATCGAGGGGGCGCAGGCCGGGGACATCGTCGCGATGTTCGGCATCGACTGCAACTCCGGCGACACCTTCACCGACGGCAGCGTCAACGTCGCCATGACCAGCATGTTCGTACCGGAGCCGGTGATCAGCCTGACGGTGACGCCCAAGGACAGCAAGGCCCAGAACAACCTGTCCAAAGCCCTGCGGCGCTTCACCAAGGAGGACCCCACCTTCCGCGTGGGCGCCGATCCGGAGAGCGGCGAGACGATCATCAGCGGCATGGGGGAACTGCACCTCGACGTGTATCTCGAACGGATGAGGCGCGAGTATGCCGCCGAAGTCGTGACCAGCCCGCCGCGTGTCGCCTACCGCGAAACCATCACACGCCGGGCTGGCTTCAACTACACGCACAAGAAGCAGACCGGCGGCGCGGGCCAGTACGGCAAGGTGGGCGGCTTCATCGAGCCGACGACGGAGGCCCCGTTTCAGTTCGTCGACGAGGTGGTCGGCGGCGCCATTCCGCGCGAGTTCATCCCGGCGGTGGAGAAGGGATTCGTCTCCATGCTGGCCAAGGGCGCTCTCATCGGCGCGCCGGTGACCGGCGTGCGCGTCACGGTCGACGACGGCGCGTCGCACCCGGTGGATTCCTCGGACATAGCCTTCCAGGAGGCCGCGCGTGGGGCGTGGCGCGAAGCGTACCCCAAGACCGCGCCGCGCATCCTGGAGCCGTTCATGAACGTCGCGGTCGAGGGGCCGAGCGTCTTCCAGGGCGGCATCGTGGCACTGTTCATGCAACGTCGCGGCATCGTCATCGGTGTGACCGAGGGCGACGGTTTCTCGCGCGTGCAAGCCGAGGTGCCCCTCTCGGAGATGTTTGGCTTTTCGACCGTCTTGCGTTCGGCCACGCAGGGGAAGGCCGAGTTCACCATGGAGTTCGCGCGCTACGCGCTGCTCCCGGACGCACTGGCCGAGGAGCTCGTCAAGAAGGCTCGCGAAGCGAAGATCAAGAAGGCGAAGTGAGGAACGGTCCCATGTACCGCAAAGAGATGAACGAACTCAGCCCGATGCGTGTCTTCGAGAAATCCATGTGCGGCGGACTCGGCCGCGGCAAGCTCGGCGTGGTCGTGTCCGCGGCCGGAGTCGGCAAGACGGCGCTCTTGGTCCAAATCGCGCTCGACGATCTGCTGCGTGACCGCCGCGTGCTGCACATCTCGTACGAGCACGGCGTCGACGACATTCGCGCCTACTACAGCGCCATCTTCCACGATCTGTCCGCGAGCTCCCAGCTCGACGAAGCGGACGCGGTCAAGGCGGACATCGAGCAGCACCGGCTCATCTTCTCGCTCTCGTCGCACGCACAGAGCGCTCCGCCGTCGCAGCGGGGCGGGCGCACCTCGGTCTCCAAGCTGCTCGAGGTCGTCGGGTTCGCTCGCACTTACGCCCACTTCGCACCGGACGTCGTGGTCATCGACGGTTTCGAGCTCGGGGCTGGCGGTGAGCAGGCTCTCACGGCTCTGCGCGACCTCGCAAGGGAGCTCGATGCCGAAGTCTGGATCTCGGTGCGCGCCGACGACCTGCCGCTGGCATCCCCCCGTCTGCCGCCGCCGCTCGAGGGATTCGAATTGCTGGTCGATGTCGTGGTAGCCCTGCGACCGGCTCGGAACTCCGTGCGCTTGCGTCTGCTCAAGGACCACGACCGTCAGAACCTCAGCGATCCCGAGCTGCGACTCGATCCGCACACGTTGCGCCTGCTGGACCAGAAGGCCGCGCCCACTTCGGAGCGGCGCCGCGATCCGCGTCAGTTCAGGCTCGTCTCTGGAGGCAGCCTCGGGGCAGAAGCGGAGTTCGGCGCCAGCGCCGAGCGCTGGGGCATGCCCGAGGTGAACTACAGCTTCGAGGGCCACCGTGCGTTGGTGCGCCGGCGAGGAGTGCGCGTGCTCGACGAGGCGCAGCTGAAGAAGGGCGATTTCAGCCTGATCTACGTCTCCAAGCACCTCGGGCGGAGCTTGAGCGACATTCCCCAGGTGCGCGACGTGCTCAGGACCATCTGGCACCAGGTGACCGAGGCCCGCCAGGTGTTCATGATCGGCATGATCCAGGAGGACGGCACGCTGCGCGGCGGCACCGGTTGGGGCGCCGAGCTCGCCCGGCTGTGGAAAAAGCCGCTCTTCGTGTTCGACCAACAGAAGCGCGCCTGGTTCACCTGGAACGGCAGCGCCTGGGAGTTCGTGAGCCAGCCGACCATCACCCGCGAGGTGTTCGCCGGCATCGGCACCCAGCAGCTCAACGACGACGGCATAGCGGCCATCCACGATCTGTTCGTGAGGTCGTTCGGAGAGGCGCCGAAGAGCACCGCCGGCTGACGGGGTGTTCGCTACGACGGCAGGCCATCCGTGGCCACTGGCCACCACCCGCCACCCGCATGCCACGCGAGGTCGGCGAAAACGCCAATGATCTCGGGGCCCCGAGCGGTGGCCCGTGTCCTGCTCTCTTCCGGGCTCGGCAATCACCCCAGGTCCCGCGCTATGCTTCCTGCCGTGAGCACGCGTCCTTCGAGTCATCCCGAGCGCCAGAGTCGACCGGGGCTCGCTGGCGTCGTGCTTCGCTATCCGGTCATGCCGCGGCCCGAGGACTGGGTGATCCCCGAGGGAACCGTGTCCGAATCCGTGCCGCACAACGAAGCCGCCCGCGCCCTGGA
>JAFGIS010000010.1 GCA_016929495.1 Polyangiaceae bacterium
GGTCGTCGCCGTCCCGGTCCTCAACGGGCTCCATCACGACTATCAGCTGGCTGCTTGAGGTCCCGGATGGGCAAGGTAGCCAACACAGCCCACGGCGCCACTGTGTGGGCCAGCGCGCCGGGATCGACGGGCGAGCGACCTGCGCCGGGCACGACCGCGGGGCCAGCGTGAGCGGGCTGCGGCCGTGCGGGACATACGACACCGCCGGCGCCGGTGGACGCCTTCGTGTGGGCCTTTGGGGGCTCCAGCCCGCTCACGCGGCGGCCGAGTCGTCCTCGACACGCTCGTGGGCGTTCAGCAACCCGTGGGCGAAACCCCGGCAGACCAGACGCCGGCAGCGCACGTCATCGAGACCGATTGTTTCGGCGCCCGGCGAGTCGCGCCCGAATGCAGCTGGCGTCTGACCGCTGACGGCCAGGTTCGCCCGGTGCTCCTTGTAGCAGGCGCGCTACTCGTCGAGGTACCACTTGAGCCACGTCGCGCACGCGCACGTGGTTGAGCATCTCCAGGGCCATCTCTCTTCAGTCGTTCCAGCTCGCTCATGCGACGTCCAGCCGTTGATTTCGTTGCAGCCCTCCCCGCGACCTGACCGCCATGACGTACAGGCCGGGCATCAAGAATAGTGCGACCGGGATCTCCAGCACGAGCCCACCGATGGCGCCCACCGCCAGCGGTTGAAGCAGCTCACCACCAGCACCGATGTCGAACGCCAGCGGCAAAAGACCGGCGATCGTGGTCGCGGTCGTCATCAACCGCGGTCGCAGGCGTAGCGTGGCAGCGCGCTCGACGGCAGCCGCGGCGTCCAGGGCCGCCGAGCCCTCCCTCAGCTCGTCCGCCAGCGTGAACAGCAAGACTCCATCGTTGACCGTCGCGGCCACCACGACCAGAAAACCGACGAGCACGGTCGCACCCATGGCGAGCCCTGCAGCCCACAGCGCGAAGACCATGCCGGCCGCGCCTGCGGGAATCGAGCACAGGATCATCACTGGATAGCGAACACTGTTGAACTGAACCGCAAGCACCACCATCGCGAGAAAGACCGCGAGCCCGAGGATGCCGAGAGCCGTGCTAGTGAGATCCTCCATCAGACGGGCCTTCCCACCGTACTCGATCTCGTAGCCGGGAGGGAGATCGAGCTTGCCCACCTCCCCCTTGAGCTCGCTCAGCGCTTTGCCAACGCTGGCATCCCGCGCGTCGGCGAGCACAACAACCTGCTTGACCTGGTCCTCCCGCACGATTTCCACCGGCCCGGTTCCCTCGCTCACTCGGGCAAGATCGCGCAGGCGGTACTGGCGCCCATCCTCCGCCGAGACGACCAGGTTCGCGACGTCTTGCTTGTCGCGAACGCCCTCCTCGGGCACACGGAGGCGGATGCTGTAGTGCTCATCTCCCTCCTGATAGCGTGTGGCGATCACCCCGTGCAGCATGGCCTGCAGCGTCGTGGCAACGTCGGCTACCGAAACGCCGAGTTCGTCAGCGCGCGCGCGGTCGATTCGGACGAGCAGTTCGGGCTTCGTCAGGTCCATGCCGAGGTGCACATTGGCTAGGTTCGGACGCTCCTGCGCAACGCGGACCACCTTCCCAGAGAGCTCGTAGAGCGTCGCGACATCCGGACCGCGTACCTGGATCTCCAGGTCCGACTCGCCCATCTTTCGAATGCCCTTGAGCCGCATCTTCCGCACCATCACCTTGCCTCCCGGCGGTGCGAGTCCTGACACGTCCTTCTGCAACCGGTGCATCACATCCTCGGTGCTAGCCGAACGAGCGTGGTGCGGAACGAGCTGAACGTCGATCTCGCCCTCGTTGGCGACCTCGAAGGTGTACAGCCCCCACACCTTGCCTCCCACCAGCGTGAAGGCGCTCTCGACGAGCGGGTCATCGACGATCTGCTCCTCGATGGTCGCGAGGACTCGGTCGGTCTCCGCCACTGAGGTTCCGGTCGGGAGCTTGACCTTGATCACAATGCGTCCGTCGTCGATCTCGGGTAGGAACTCGCTGCCCAGCACAGGAGCGAGCACAGCGGCGAACACGACGAGCCCGAAAAAGAGTGACGTCACCGAGTAGCGCCACCGCAGGCTTCCCCGCACCGAGCGCCCGTACAACTCGTGACCTAGATCTTGCCAGCCGGACCCTCGATTGCGTCGGCGCGCCGGTTTCCTGCGGAGAAGCACCGACGCCAGCATGGGGACCAACGTGAGCGACCCCACGAGGCTCACGACCATCACCCCCGCCACCACGAGGATGAGCTCTCTAAACAGCAAGCTGGTCAACCCCGAGACGAGCACGTACGGCACGAACAGGGCAAGAAGCGTCGCCGTCCCCGCGACGACGGCTCCGGCGATCTGCCGCGTTGCGTGGATCGCATCCTGATCAGCGTCCTCGCCTCCCTCCTGCCGTCGGCGAGAGATGTTTTCGAGCACGACGATAGCGCTGTCGAGCATCACACCGAGAGCAATCACGAGCCCCGCCAGAGTGAAGATGTTGATGGAGAAGCCTCCAAGCCACATCAACGCAAAGTTGATGACAAGCGTAGTGGGAAGCGCTGTCATCAAGACCAGAGCTTGTCGCACACTGCCGAGGAACAACAGCGAGACGACCAGCACGAGCACGGCCGCTTGCATGGCTGCCGTCTCCACGCCCGACAGCGCGCTGCCTACGTATTCGGCTTGGCTCTCTACCGCGCCAATCTCGATGTGCGATGGCATCACGGATGTGAGCTCACTCATTCGTTCGCGCAGGGTCTTTTCGACCTCGACCGTGTTGGCGTCGGGTTGCTTCTGCACGCTCAGTTTCACGCACGGGTTCGAGTCGAGCCGGGTGATGACCCGTACCTCCTCGTGAGCGTCTTCGACCCGGGCCACGTCGCGCAGATAGGTCTTTGCGTTACCGTGATCCTTCACCAC
>JAFGIS010000075.1 GCA_016929495.1 Polyangiaceae bacterium
CAGTCCAACGTCCCATCACCCCATCGCCGTCCCGCATTTTCCAGCCAGTGACCGTCTTCCGATTTTCCGACCACCGTCAGTGAAGCGGATGCCTCTGCTCTCGCTGGAATGGGGCTTTCTCCGAGCGCCATCCTGGGCTAGCGTCTTCAGGCCCGCACGGTGTGTCGGAGCATCTACCACCATCGAGGATGGACTCATGGACGACGCTGGCAGCAAGGATGTGGTGACGGTAGGCGCTGGACGTCCTGCCCCCGGTCGAGGGTGCCTCGTGAAGCTGGGCCTGACCATGCGCGAGTTCGATCTGCCTCCCATCGGAGACGGCGTCCTGATCGGACGACGCGCTGCCATCGGCCCTCGCGGGTTGTACGAAGCTATCGACCGAATGCTGCCCGGCGCGTACGAGTTGGTGGCGGTCGAGGGACACGCGGTCGTGGAGGCTGTCATCGTGCGTTCTGCGAAACTGCGGATCGTGCAGAAGAAGACCCTGGTGGATCTGTTTCTGCGCCATGCAGAGGCACTGATGACGGAAAGCACCATCATTCGGGTGGATCTGGAGTGCGAAGTGACAGTACGCATGGAGCTCGAGACATGACCCTGCGAAGGCTCGGCGAGCTGACTTGTCCCGTACCTGTCTTCGGGGAGACGGAGCCGCTCGAGGCCGCTGTGCAGGAGCTTTCCGTGGGTCGTCCGGCTCTGGTGCGAGTGGGTTCCGAGCTAGTGTTGGTTGCGCCCAGTGACGCAGTGGGTCACCATCCGAATCGACGACTGGTAGATCTGCCCAGTTCGCCTGTGCGAGCACAATCGCCCGACACTCTCGTGCTCCAGGCGCTCGCCCACACGGAGGGCGACGAGTTCATCGTCACGTTGGACGCCGTCGGCGCCGCTGCGATCACTTCGAGAGCTGCAATCCTCGAAGCGCTGCTCGGGACGGATGAAGGCGGAGCAGACGCGCTGTCCGCAAGAGCGGCCATGCTCGACGTGCTGGATCAGTCGCTGGAAGGGATCGTGGTCCTCGATGCTTCACGCCGGGTTCGCACCGCCAACCGATCCGGGCAGCGCATGCTGGAGACGCTGTCGGTTCTGGCTGCGGGAGGGATCGTCAACAGCATAGGTGGCGTACCCCTGGAGGCGCTCATCGAAGACGCTCGTCACGGCACTCCGCGGGACGTTGCTGTGTCAGAGCCCGCCCGCCACATCTTCACCGTTCGCACCGTTTCCGGCAAAGCGCCCGAGTCCCAGGAACTGGTGTTGGTGCTGCGGGACGTGACCCATCTGCGCCATCGCCAGGCCCGTGAGGCCGAGCAGGAGCGCATGGCCATTCTCGGCCATCTCGCGGCGGGGATCATCCACGACCTGAACAACTTGTTGACGGTCGTCATGGGCGAGGCGTCTCTGCTGCGACTCGAGGCAACCGCTGACGAGTCGCGAAGCCGCACGGCGATCGAAGACGCATCCGCGCGCGCGGCTCGACTCGTCCGGCAACTTCTGGCTTTTGCTCGCCGGGAGCTGGGTGACCCGGTATCGTTGGACCTGCGTCAGACGCTGGACGATTCGCGGGAGATACTGCAACGTCTGGTCGGCAGTCAGCGCGAGCTCGTCTTCGACGTTCCGGAGGTTCTCGACACCGTGTTGGCCGACCCAGTGCAGATCGAACGGATCTTGACCAACCTGGTCGACAATGCCGCGAGGGCGACTCCAGCGGGAGGTCGGATCAGAGTCACGTTGGCGAACGAGCCTCATTGCTCGCTCTTCTGCGGCTCGGAACCTCAGAGAGGGACACCCGCGGCCGTGCAACTCAGCGTAGAAGACACCGGGATTGGCATGGACGCGGAGACCGCACGGTGTGCCTTCGAGCCCCACTTCACCACGCGCGGCAGAGATGGCACCGGACTCGGGCTTGCTACCGTGAGAGCCACCGTCTCGCAACTGGGCGGTCAGATACGCCTGACCACCGCCCCTGGCTCCGGCACGCGCTTTGACATCTACCTTCCCTCTCAAGTAGGCATCAACCCAGCCCGGAGCATCGTCGATGCTCCGGCCCCGCCACGCGGCAGGCTCAGTGGACGGCTCCTCGTGCTGGAGGAACAGACGGAAGTCGCCGAGTTCATCGTTCGGGCGCTCAGGCACAGCGGATACCATGTCGACCTGGCGAACACCGTCGAAACGGCAGTGGCTATCGCGGAGGATCGCGGCGAACCGGATTTGTTCATCGTTGACGTGTTCGCGGGTGCCCAGGCGGGTGTGAACGCAGCTCAGCGTTTGCGTGAGCGCTTCTCCAAGCTACGTGTCCTTCTGATGTGCGGCATATCCCACGATGAACTGCTGCGCGAAGCGAACCACCCTTTGGTCGAATACATCGCAAAGCCCTTCGGTGCCGAGGAGCTTCTGTCTCGGGTCGCTGCCATCGTCGGCGACTCGGTGGAGTAGTGCACTCGGCGAACGGAGCCCGCAGGCGTTCTTCGGTCCAGGGAGACCCCAAGACAGGCGCTCGCGAAGCGCAGCCCGGTGCTCGAGGATCTCTCTTCAGATCGATACGGCCACCCGCTCGGTGATCTTGTCGCCCGTTCCGAGCAGTGCGTTGAGCAGGTGCCGGTACCCCCATGCACGGGCGACCCTCAGAGCGGGCTTGCGCGCCGTGCAAGGACCCGTCTACTCGTTCGAAGAACGAGTAGACGCGCGGACCACCCATGCTCGAGTGGCGCCGTTGTCGTTTCTGCCGACAGGCCTTGTCGCGATTTCACACTTGTCTCGAGGAGCGCGACCGGCGGTCCTGGAAGCTGGCAAGACTCTATCCGGTTGAACACATCGGCCGGCAAGACTCAACGCCAGGCCGACGGATTCGTTGGCTCGAGAACACGATTCACTTCCCATTGGGTTGGTGCTGCCAAAGCCTCGGTCGTGCAACGGCCTCGCGCGTCGCTCCCAGGCTGTCCCTGTTGGGGCCGACCCAAGTCAACTGGGTCTCCCGTTCAAGGGGATCATCCTGCCGGGCCCCAAGGACATCCTCCGCCGGGCGGACCTGCTGCGCGCCGCGGTCGGTCGCTTCACCGATTCGGCCGAAACGGTCGTGACCACCCGCGCCCGCGCGGCAGAAGGTCTCGCGCATGTCGCCCGGTCGCGCCGTGCGGGACTCGTCGTGGTGGGGACTCGGCCTCGGCCCCACTTCAGTCCGATCGTGGCCGGGAGCGTGGCGGCCCGCGTGGCGACACATGCGCCGCAAAGCGTGCTGGTCGTCCCTCTGGCCCTCGCCCGCGCACCCTGTCTGCGCCGCGAGGGACAGCCGCTGAAGCGTCCCCGGCCGGCGGTCAGCGCGACCCTCAAGTCAGCGGCAGGCTCGGTGCTCACGCTGTGGAGTTCGGCCCGGTGCTCGCGCTGCGAGGCTCGGCCCGGTGCTCGCGCCATGGAGCTCGGCTCGGCACCACGCTTTCCGTGGCTCGGACGCCGCCTTGCCTGTTTGCTGTTGCGACAGTGCAGTGGTAGAGCAGTCGCTCAAGGGATCTCGCCTCGACCCGAATCGGAGCCTGCCCCTTCGACCCAGCACTCAGGAGCGAGCATGATCTTCGATCGGGCCACGGACATGCAGTACGTGCTGCTGATCGTCGGGCTGTTCTTCGTCGCGAAGTACCTGCAGCGCTTCCGACTCCCGAGCGCCGTCACCAGTCTGGGTATCGGTGTCGCGTTCGGACTGGGAGCCGGTGCGCTTCAGAACGACCCGGTCATCAACATCTTCGCGCTGCTCGGCATCTCCATCCTGTTCCTGTTCGCCGGCATGGAGCTCGACGTTGACGCGCTACGCGCCGATGCACGGGTGCTCACTGGCCACATACTTCTGCAGCTCGTGGCCATTGGCGCGGCTGCGTGGGCTGCCCACCGCTTCCTGGGCCTCGCGCTCCGGCCTGCCCTGCTCGTCGCGCTGGCGCTGATGTCTCCTTCAGCGGGCTTCATCCTGGATTCGCTCGCCAAGCTCGGTGTCAGCGACAGGGAGCGTGTGTGGATCAAGTCGAGGGCCATAGCGACCGAAATCGTCGCGCTCGTGATCCTGCTGTTCGCCCTGCAGTCGACCTCCACCCCGCGCCTACTTCTGTCCCTTGTGGCGCTAGCGGCGATGGTCATGCTCCTGCCGTTCGCGTTCCGATGGTTCGCGTCGTTCGTTCTGCCGCACGCACCCAAGACCGAATTCGCGTTCTTGGTCACGGTGGCTCTCATCTGCGCATCCATCACCAAGAAGCTGGGCGTCTACTACCTCGTGGGTGCATTCGTCGTCGGAATGACCGAACAACGGCTGCGCCGCAAGCTGCCAGCGCTGACCGGCGCCGGATTGATTCATGCGGTCGAGCTGTTCGCAGCGTTCTTCATCCCGTTCTACTTCCTCAAGGCGGGTTTGGGCCTGCGTGCCGAGAATTTCGCGCTGGATGCGCTCGTCTTGGGCGGCGCGTTCCTCGTGGCGGCTGTGCCGCTTCGAATTGCGCTCGTCTTCGTCTATCGTCGGGTCGTACAACGCCAACCCATCCGCGAAGGCGTGCGGCTGGGGGTGTCCCAGCTACCGACCCTCGTGTTTACCATCGTTATTGCGGAAGTCCTGCGCGATCGCTTCTCGGCCTCGCCAGCACTCGTGGGCGGCCTCGTCATCTACACGCTCGCCAACACGTTGGTCCCCGGTCTGATTCTGCACACTCCGCTCGAGGAGTACGAGTGTCCCGAGGCGCCCGATGATCCGACAGATGCCTATGTCACACCCGCCCCACCCGCGGCTTCCCCTCGAGCTGACAGCACCGAGCCAGGCTAGCGGGTCGTCGCAGCGTATCAGTATCAGGCCATAGCCATGCGCTCTCTTCTGTTCTTGATCCGTGTCGCCTTCCTCGGGCTCGCGGCGGTGATCGCGACGAACCTGCTCGTGGCAAGCGCCATGGCCCTTCCGGCGTCGAGCGACGGCGGACCCGCGGAGCGGACCGCCTCGACAGGCGCCGACAAGGCCGAAAAGCCACCGGACGCGGGGGCCGCCGACGCCCGAGCAGCCGATGCCCGACCGGCCGACGCCGCAGTAGCCGACGCCGCAGTAGCCGACGTCACGGCAGCCAACGCCACGGCAGCCAACGCCCGAGCAGCCAACGCCCGAGCAGCCAACGCCACGGCAGCCAACGCCCGAGCAGCAGCCCACGCGGCGACCGACGCCGGAGCAACCGACGCCGAAGCAGTCGACGCGGCCGCGGCCGATCCGGAGATCACGGCGCTGAGACTGACTGCGCAGCGCATACGGGACCTGATCAATGGGTCGCTCGACCTCACCGTCGACCCTGCCACCCTGTTCGACATCGCGCTCGATGACGAACAGGTCGTGGTGGCCGAGGCTAAGCGGGTACTAGCGGTGCTCGAAGCCGCGGACCGCGAGACGGAGCCGACCCGACCAGACCACGCCCGCAGGCCGACAGCGCGGCGGCCGAAACCAAGACGGGACGCGGGCGTGGACGCGGCGGCGGGCGACGCCGGACCGGACGCGGGGCGCGTGACTCTCGACCCAGAGTTCTGGCAGGCTCGCGTCGAGCTGGACCGGGCGCGACTGGGTTTCTATGACCTTTCCAGGACTCGTCGGGACGAGCTCCTAGCCCACCATGCCGAACGCCAGCGCGAGGCAGAACGGGCCAGGAGCCAGGCCAAGGTCACGGATGCAGAACGCAGGGCCCGCGAGGCGGCTCAAAAGCATCGCGAAGCACTGGAGGCCGCGGCGCGCGCGCGCACCGAAGCGGAACGTGCTGTCGGCGAGGAGTACGCCCGGCTGCTCGGCGTCTCCGGTGCTCAGGCGGCCTACGAGGCCCACCTCGCACGCGCAAGCGAGCGTCTGCAGCAGCGCGGTGAGCGCACGCTCACCTTCGAGCGTCGCGTACGCGGCGCGCAGGACGCCCATGCTCCGCCAGACGAGGTGGATGCACTCTACGACGAGCTGCGCCGCTGGCTGCGTGCTTCGCGTGACCAGTTGGCCGCAGCGCTGGCCGACCTAACCTCCGGCCAGAGCCGCGTACCCGAACCGGGCCCGGATCGGCTGGCAGCCCTGTCGGTACAGGTCGAGCGGGCCAACGTCGACGCTTTGCGTCCGAAAGTGGCGGCGGCGGCTGCCTCGCTGCGGAACGCCGAACGCGCATTCCGCGAAAAGCGCGCGTCGCAGCTGAATCGACAGGTCCGCGTTCTCAACACGAACCGTCTGGCGCTGCTGCCACGTCTGTCACGTTCAAAGAGCAACGCTATCACCGGATTCGGTGCGATCGGGTTGGACCAGGCTGCTGCCGAGCTCCGGCAGGTGACGCTGACATTGCGCTATCACTTCGAACTGACACAACGTTGGCTCGCCTCGGTGCGAAGCGCTGGAGGAACTCGCAACAAATCGGCGGTCTTCGCCGCGGTTCTGCTGGCAAAGCTCCTGCTCGCGTTGGTCGTTTTCCTTTGGCTGCGTAGCCGCCTCGGCGCTGCCCTGCTACGATGGCAAGAGGCCGCTCATGAAGAGCTTCGAGCACGGGCTGATGCTCGGCCGAGCGCTCTTCTCGCTACCCTGACCTTCGTCAACCGCGTGCATCGCCCGCTCGAGTGGCTGCTCCTGGTCTGGTTACTTCTGTGGCTGCTGCCCGGCGAGGCGCAGAACGTGCTGGAGGTCAACATCGCGACAACGATTCTGACCTGGAGCCTGGTGGGCTCGCTCTCCGTCGCGGTCATTGACGCCATTGCCGGACGTACCTCGGAGCTCGGCGAATCGGCAGAGGTTCGCGAGACGGCTCGGCTCAGGCTTCGATCGCTGCGTATGGTCGGTCGCACGGTCGTGCTGTTTGCCCTGATTCTTGCGTTCAGCAATAGACTGGTTGGTCGAGGCACCCTCTACAACTGGGTGTTCTCGACGTGCTGGTTCGCTTCCCTGCCGCTGATGCTGGTACTCGTCAGTTGGTGGCGAACGGAGATCTTCGAGCGGATCGCCCACGTCCGCAAGAAGCGCGGTTTCGAACTGTGGGTTCTGCGAAACCAGACGGGGTACGCTAGCTTCTTCGCGGCGTTGGTGGCAGGGACCCAGCTATTCCTGTCCGGCATCGTTCGGGCCGTCCGCGGCTGGGTGGGTCGCTTCGACGTGACTCGGCGCCTGCTCGCTTACCTGTTTCGACGCGGTCTCGATCGTCTCGCAGAAGACCGCGGGGAAGCCGGCCTTCTGCCACTGCCGGAGCCGCTGTTCAAGAAGCTCGGGCCCGGGACAGCCTCGGTCGAGACCGTGGCCAGTCGCGGCGACGAGAAGGTGCGTGCCGTCATCGAACGCATCAATGCCGTTGGCGGTGGCGTATTCGCGGTCGTGGGCGGGCGCGGCGCCGGCAAGACCACCGTACTGGACCGAGTGCGCGACACGCGAGCTGACGTCGTCCTGCTCGACACACCGTTCGGAAGCCTGGAAGCACTGCGTGCAGAGCTGGCTCGCAACGCCGGCACCGACCCTGAGGCGACGCTCGAAGAGGCTGCCTCTCTGCTCAACAGCCCCGAGCGCGACGTCGGATTGCTCATCGACAACGCCCATCGACTCATTCAGCCGGTCATGGGAGGGCTTCGGGCCTTCGACCAGCTTGCGTCCGTGGCGCGCCACCACTGCTCCACTTGCAGCTGGGTGTTTGCCCTCGACGACGTCGTCTGGCGGTTCTTCGAGCGGGCGCGCGGCGCGCGTCCGATGTTCGATGACGTCGTCGTGATCGAGCCCTGGCGCGAGGAGCAAATCGCCAGCCTGCTACGGATGCGATCGCGCCAGGCCGGCGTCGATCCGAGCTTCCGGCTGCTGAGCGAGCCGCTTCCTTCGGATGCCGACGACGTCGATCGAGCGGAAGCTGACGAGCGAACCGCCGCAGGCTTCTACCGGCTGCTCTGGGACTACGCAGGGGGCAACCCGGGTGTGGCGCTGCACATGTGGCGGCGTTCCCTCGGCGTTGCCGAGGACGGTACGGTCTGCGTGCGCGTGTTCCAGGCTCCGGACGCGCGCGACCTGGAGGAGCTGCCCGATTCGGCCGTTTTTGTACTTCGGGCTGTCATCCAGCTCGACCAAGCGAGCCCGGGCGACCTCGCGACTGCCACGCTCCTGAAGGAGTCGCAGGTCGAGGACGTGCTCCGATACGGGCTCGCGCGTGGCTACTTCGAACGTCTCGGGGACCGCTACCGGGTGACCTGGGCATGGTTCCGTCCGATCATCCGGTTTCTGCAGCGCCGGCACCTGCTGGCCGGTGCCCGGTGAGAAGGAACACCGCCATGAAAACTCGCTCGCGCTCGCTCGCTGTCACGCTCGCTTTGCTCGGGACCTTCGCCGCTCGCGATGCCATGGCCCAAGACGCGCCGGACTTCAGCAAGCTCGCAGGGCTCATCCGTTGGGGTGGGGTCGCGTTGTCCGTGTTGGTGGTGCTCGGCGCGATCGTCGTGGTGCGTGTGATAGCCGACGGAGCCGCGCGGCTGAGCCGCCGCTTCGCGCACCGCCGCCCGGTGATCCAGAAAGTCGAATCGGCCGCGCGCTTCGTGATCTACATCGTGGTCGCCTCTATCTGTGTTGGTCTCAGTGTACGGCTCGATCCGACTGCCCTGGCGGTCATCGGCGGCGCACTGGCCTTTGCGGTCGGATTTGCGATGCGTGATGTCGTGGCCGCGTTTATCGCGGGGATCACGATCATGTTCGACCGTCCCTTCCAGGTGGGCGATCGCGTTGCCTACGCGGGAGAGTATGGGGACATAATCAGGATTGGCCTGCGCAGCGTTCAGATGAACACGTTGGACCACAACATCGTCACCATTCCGAACAACAAGGTGCTCACCGACGTGACGTCGAGCGGCAACTACGGGGCGCTCGAGATGCAAGTGGCGATGGACTTTTACATCGGAGTGGACCAAGACACGGAGCTAGCTGCCGAGCTGATTCGAGAAGCCTGCTTGACGAGCCCATACGTCTTCCTGGAGCGACCGGTGCCAATCCTCGCGCGTCAGGTCATTCTCGAAACCTATATCGCGGTGCACCTGAAGGCGCGCCCCTATGTCTTCGACTGTCAGTACGAGAAGCCCTTCGAGACAGACGTGCACCTGCGGGTTCTGCGCGCGTTCCAGGCCCACGGAATCCTGCCACCCGCCGTGCTGCACCGCGAGGTCACCGGAGCTTCCGGTGGTTCGCTCCGGTCGCAGCAGAACGGACCAAGTCCCGATGGCCGTCGGAAGGTGCAGCCCTCCTCGGAACAGTAGAGGCCTCGTGTGAACGCGCCCCCCGCATCCGTGCAGGAGTCGCTCTTGTGGACGACGCAGCTCCCGTCGAAGCCAGCCTCTTCCGACACATGCGCGATAGGCAACCGTCAGGCCCGTCCGGGGCGCTCCTGCTCGCTCGGGTGGGCACTCCTAGGTCCACGCGAGCTTGGCCCACCACGGCGGCCAGTGCCGGATGCTTGATGCGCCGCTCGTTTGTGAGCGCATAGTAGGGTTCACGGACTCCGTCACAGGTTCCTGACTGCTGCACGTCATGCAGGTCCTCGGTCCTCCACCTTCGCGGAGAGCGCAGCGCGTGCGGGAAACACCCCGCGCCCGGCTCCGCCAAGCGCCCGCAGGAGGCCAGCTTCCTCCACTTCGGCCCGCACGCATATCTCGAGCCTATTGCGCACGAACCAGACATCCAGGCGTTCACGCAGCGGAGTACCGCTGGGAGGCAGAATGAGTTGTCTGCTACGCTCCATGCATGTTTCTCCACCACGTGCTCGACCACGAAGCGCGTCTCGCCTTCGCCGGACTCGCCTACCACCTGCTACACCTGGGTGATGTCAGCGCCCGAGAGGCACGGGTGGTCTTCACCATGCTGGGTGAGCTGTCGCTCAGTGTCGATGAGCTGACGCCCAGAGAGCCGTTCGAGCAGCTCGCCGCCCGCATCGTGTACCCGCGGGCGCGTTTGGCTTCGCTCCTCGAGCTGGTACGGCTCGCGCGCGTGGATCGCGAGCTTTCGCCCGACGAGCTCGAGATCGTCCGTTGGCTCGCCAGCGCCTGGGGCATCAGCGGAGACCACTTCGTCGCCGTGCTCGGTTGGGTCGAGCGCCACGCGGCGCTGCTGCGCGAGGCCGAGGCCCTTGTCGATCGGGCTACGTAGGCGAGCAACCCCAAGCGCCTGCCCGTGGCGGCGAAGAGCCCGTCTTGAGGGACTTCTTTCCTGGGCTGCAGGCATCGGGCCACCGGTCCGTGTCCCAACAATGGACCGTCCAAGGCGCCGTCGCGTACAGCCCTGGCAGATCCGGCCGGCGCGGGCGCGATGCCTCCGCGGAACAATCACGAGCCCTTCTGTTCGAAGCCAGGTACACTTGACTCGATCGTTAGGCCACCAGAACGCATTTCACAGCCTCGGACCTGCGGGCGCTTGACGCCACGGGCGTTGAGACCACAACCGCCAACGAAGGGAAAGTAGCGCGATCCCCGGACGCACCGTATCACGCACGCGTCCATTCCAAGACAGAGCCAATGTGAGAGGGCTGTGAGGTGCGCTTTGGCTCGTAGTCAGGAGGCGTCTATGCTGATGCGCTCGATTTCTCTGCTGTTCACCGTGATGCTCGCCGGCTGCGCCGGTTCCGCGTCATCACAACCCGCCCACAGTCCAGAAGGAAACCAGGAGCTGTCCTCGCTGATGCAAGAGAACGCAGACAGCGACAACGAGAACGTCGCCGGGGATGTCCAGTGTCTGGATGAATCGAACGACCCACGCCAGTGCGAACGCGATGCCGACTGCTGTGCAGGCTTCGCTTGCGGATGGGATCCACAGGTCAGTCGCGTCTTCAAGGTCTGCGTGAACGGTGGTGGTGAGTCCACCGCAGTGGCCGCCGGGTCGGAACCAAGGTAGCTCGCCAACCCGGACGTCCGCGCATGGTTTCGAACCTCTGACGCCAGTCGGACCGGTTCGCCAACGTGCCTTGCGCTCGAGCTCCGATCGGACGTGCAAGGCGTTCTTCCGAGCACCATGATGTGACGCCTCGGGCCGAATGGCCGAGAGGATCCCCTTCACCCGAGGTGCTGGCCTTGCCCGATGGCGGCCCGGGCGCCAAGCTCGAGACAACGCCGGAGGCCTTGGATGCCGATTTTCGAGTTCCAGTGTGACAAGTGCGAGCACGAGTTCGAGGAATTGGTGTTGCGCCGTGACGAAGCGGTGCTCTGCCCTCGCTGTGGCTCGGATGCGCCACGCAGGCTGATGTCGTCGTTCGCCGTGACCGGTGCAGCACGCAAGGTGAAGGCCTCCTCATGCGGTTCCTGCCATGCGTCCCCGGGCAAGTGCAGCGGGTGCGGGAGTCACTAGTCTGTACGTCCTGACCGTCGACGTAGCCGCGGCCGATAGTGACGCGACGGCGGCCGCGCTTTTCGCAGCGGGCGTGGGTGGGTTGGAAGAGAAGACCGCGGGCGCTACGGTGCGCTTGATCGCGTACGCGGAGTCACAGGAGGCGATCGAGAGCTACCGGCACGCCGTGCTGCGATGGACCGCTCAGAGCCGGGTCGTAGCTCGAATCGAGATCAGTCACCAGGGCGATGTACAGTGGAGAACGGCATGGACCCACTACTTGCGACCGGAACCGGTGGGCGACTCGTTCGTGCTGCAGCCTGCATGGGACGATTCGCCGGCTCCGCCGGGTCGAAGCGTCTTGCGCTTCGACCCGGCGATGACCTTTGGCGTGGGCAGCCATCCGACGACGCGTCTTGCGGCCACCGCGGTAGAACGCGAGTGCCGCCATCGTAGCGGGGCTCGACTGCTCGACGTCGGAACAGGTACCGGCGTTCTGGCCATGATCGGCGCGGCGAGTGGCGCCGGTCAGGTGGTCGGGCTCGATGTCGACCCAACGAGCGTGTGCGCCGCAGCGCGCAACGCAGGGCTCAATGGCCTTCACGACTGTACGTTCCTGCAGATACCCGTCGCCGAGCTGGCCGCTGTCTTCGATGTCGTGGTGGCCAACATGGAGCTTGGCCCTCTGCTCGCGCTTGCCGAGGCACTGGTTGGACACGTGGACGATGGCGGACGATTGCTCGTGACCGGATTCCTGCAGGACCGACTCAACGAGGTCGAACGCGTCTTCTCGAGGCTCGGGCTGCGGGTGACCGGAGCCGAGCACGACGAGCCCTGGGCCCTCGTCTCGCTTTCTCGCCCGTAGACGGCTCCTGCCTCGAACTGGCCCAACAGCCGATACGCCGAATGGCGGAAAGCCTGGTCAGGAAGGCCACAATCTTGCTAGCACTCTGCGGCACAAGCCCTTGAAGAGCCACGACGATCAGCAAGGAATCGAGTCTCTTGGGGCCTCCAACCCAGCGGCATCGGGCCCGTCCCCCGCTCTCGTTGCCGCGGCGCTGCCGCCACGCCGCCGGATGGCCCCGGAGCGGCAACGTGTGTTGCGCGGAGCCATGGCGGCCCTCGGCGGTGGTCTGGTCGCGTTTTCGGTCGTAGCGAGTACCGTGCACTGGGCCTGGTCGGTCCCGGTCGGATTGGCATCCTGCCTGGTGGCGGTCTGGGGTGTGCTCGACATGTTCGGGACGTTCGGAGTCACCGAGGGGGAGGCGTCCGAAGTCGTCGAGCTACGTGCCGTGCTACCACGCACGGCCGAGCTCCTGTTGTGGGTCGCAGCTCTGGTCGTCGTGCTGCGGCTTGCCGTCGCTGGGGTGCTGCCCTGGCCGCGTCTGAGCGCTGCGCTGCTGGTGACCGGGGGGTTTCTCGGATGCGTGGTCAGCACGTATCGTCTCGGAAAGACGCTGGGCATCTGGCGCGATGAGCCGGCGCCGCTATTCAGGCGCTCCGGGTTCTGGGTCATCGCTCTCACGACCATCGTCTACCTGCCGATGCTCGGCAGCTACTCGTTGAGCGACCCCTGGGAGACTCACTACGGCGAAGTCGCCCGCGAAATGCTGGCGCGCGACGATTGGCTTTCCCTCTGGTGGGCTCAAGACGGGTGGTTCTGGTCGAAGCCGATCCTCGACTTCTGGATTCAGGGCCTCAGCTTCTCGCTTCTCGGCGTCAAGTTCATGCCCGACCGGATGATCGCGACCGTGGCTGACGGGCGCTTCCCGCAGCCCGAGTGGGCGGCGCGTCTCCCGGTGTTCCTGATGGCACTGGTCGCTGCGTACGTCCTGTACAAGGGCACGGCGCGTGTGTTCGGTCAGCGTGCCGCGCTGCTCGGGTCCATCGTACTGCTCAGCACGCCGTACTGGTACATGCTCGCGCACCAGAGCATGACCGACATGCCGTACGTGGCGCCGCTCGCGGCGGCACTCGGCTTCTTCATGCTCGGGTTCGACACGGAGCCCGAAACCCGGGTGAAGCGGTACCCGGTGCGGGTCGGACCCCGCGTATTCGGATTGTCGGCCTTCCATCTGCTGTTCGGGCTCGTGCTGCTCGCGACCGTCGCACAATCCCTTTACTTGCTGTCGCGAAACATCACGTTCCAGCTCGATGCTTCGCCTCGCGGCTATGTTTTCCACCCGGACGTCTTCTTCTCGGGCTCCGGCGGCGGCAACTGCGGCTTGCCTGGCAACGGCGACTGCGACCGCGTGCTGCCCCAGGTCCGATGGCCGCAGCCCTGGATGATGGCTTGTCTTTGGCTCGCGACGGCTCTGGTTCTGCTGGCGATCGAGCTCAAGGAGCGTCGCGCTCAACGGCTGTATTTCATTGCGGCATGGTTCTGCGTGGCCGTGAGCGCCATGGCCAAGGGAGCGCCCGGGCTGGTGCTGCCTTTGCTCGGCGTTCTCGTGTACGTGGGTGCGACCCGGCGCTGGTCGGATCTACAGCGCGTGGAGCTGCTCGCTGGGCTGCTCATCACGCTCTGCGTGGCCCTGCCCTGGTTCGTTCAGATGTACGTGCGGCACGGCCCGGCCTTCACCGATCGGCTCTTCTTCCACGACATGTACAAGCGCGCGTTCGTGCACGTGCACGACACGAATACGGGAGACGACATATCCTTCCGATACTACATCTGGCAACTCGGATACGGGCTTTTCCCGTGGACCGGCCTTTGCGTCGGCAGTCTCCTCTGGTGGGCAAAGGAGCAGTCCGCAGGGGGCGAGTCAGAACGGAGCGGCAACGGGGTGTTCCTCGTCCTGTCTTTCATACTGGCCTTCTCGATGTTCAGCGTTTCGCTGACCAAGTTTCACCACTACATCCTGCCTGCGATCCCGCCGCTCGCCATGCTGACAGGATGGCTGCTCCACCGGATCTCCGAGCATGAGTCGCCACGAGATGTTCGGAGGTGGGCCATCGATCTGGCGCTCTCAGCTGTCGGATGCGTTCTTGCGCTCGACGGGATTCGGCTGTGGTTCCCCGGCTCGCTCTCCGGCAGCGTGAGGGCGTCGGGGCCCGCGCCGGCCGCGCCGCTTCTCGGCTCGGCTCTGGTCGTGTTCGCCGTCGTCGTGTTCGGCATACTCGCCCTCCGCGTACGCGGGAACAGGGACACTACCGCCTCGATCTCGTCGACGCCCGGTTCGGTTCCTGCCCTCGTGCTGGTGGCTCTGGGCGCCGCTTCGCTGGTTTTTCTGGCGGGCCGCGATCAGTGGTCTCGTTTCGCACATGACGTCGAGGGGCAGATCCGCCTGATTCATCTGGTCACGTACAACTATGGCCGCCCGTGGCCCAGAGTTCTGGATTTCAGGGCGATCTTCATCGCGTTTACCGTCGTCTCGACGATGCTCTGCGCTGCGCTGGGTGTGAGCCGTTGGCGCAAACACGTCACGGACGCGCTATGCGTCCTCGGCGTGCTCTGGGCCGTGTGGGCCGTTGACGTGTACGTCGTTCGGACGGCGCCGCACTGGGGCCAACGCGAGACGATCATGGCCTACTACCGCGATCGTCGGGGGCCGGACGAACCGCTCGTTGCGTATCAGATGAACTGGAAGGGAGAGAACTTCTACACGGGAAACCGGATCCCGGCGTTCGTCTCTTCGGGCGCGAAGTTCAAGGATTGGCTCGATGATCAGCGAAGCCGTGGGGTACGGACCATGTACTTCGTGACGGAGCACTCACGCGTCAACGGCCTGCGTCGTGAGCTTGGGCAACCCAAGGACTTCGTGGCCCTGACCACCAAGGCGCTCGATAACAAGTTCCTCGTGGCGCGCGTTCGTTTCCCAGCCAAGGCCGAGCCGCCCGCCCCAACCGAGGACACGGCGGATTCGGACGAGGAGGAAGGGTAGGACGGGTCAGGGCGCAGTTCATGTGCCGCTCTCGGGCGCGAATCGCTCGAGAAGTTCCTCGGCCAGTCGACGCGTGATCTCGGCGTCGCCGCTGGCCTCTCGCGCCTCTTCGAAGCGGCGCAGGCGACGGGTGAGATCCTCGAGCGCCTCGGCAGACAGTCGCTCTCGCATCGCCGGGAACAGCAGTTCTTCTTCCTTCGTCATGTGGTTGCGCAGAAACTCGAGAAAGGACCGCGCGACGTCCACCAAGTGCTTGCGGTCATGCACCGACCAGGTCTTGGCCTGCAGTGACGCGTGGCGCAGCGCCTGTGTAAGGTAGCGCTCCAGATTGTGCTCTTTGCGCACCTGCTCGATCGGTCCAGAGTCCCAGCTCATGCCCGCGCGAACCAGCGCCGGAATCAGGATGCTCTCCTCCTTCTCGTGGTGAGACAGATCGACGTACTCGCGAAAGAAGGTCACCAGCAGAACCAGCTCGTGCCTTCCCTGTTCGACTCCGGAGTCGACTCGAGCAATGTACTGTTCGAGAACGTCGACCATTCGTCGAATCATCTCGTGTTCGCGCAGGAGAAGATCGATGGCGTCCACCGTGTTTCCGTTTCGGTCTAGGTTGGGTTCCGCTCGGCAGTCTGGCCACCGGCGTAGCCCGGGGGCTCGCCGACACCATAGTGGCGCTCCAGAGCGTCGAGGAGCCCCTCGACGGTATATCGCTCGGCCGTGACGTGGACCGTGAGTCCACGCTGCTCCGCGGCCTGCGTCGTAATGGGCCCGATGCTGGCTACGAGCGGCTTGGCCAACAGCTCCCGGGAGCGAGCCCCGAGGGCATCGAGAAGCGAAATGACGGTCGAGGTCGCTGTGAGAAGCACGATGTCGGCATGCCCGGCCTCCAAGACCCGAACCAGCGCGGTGACCTCCGGCCCTCTGGCGGAACGTATTCGGTAGGCGGGAACGACATCGACCACCGCACCGGCACGGCGAAGCATTTCGGGCAGGGCATCGCGTGCTTCCAGGGCTCGCACCAGCAGGACTCGCCCGAGATGGCCTGCCTCGCGCATCGCCTTACCCAGAGCTTCGCCGACGAACTCCTTGGCAACACAGTCCGCACGCAGACCGTGCGTCGCAAGCGCGGACGCCGTCTGCGGTCCGATGGCAGCCACGCGTGCCGTGCCAAAGGCGCGGGCGTCGAGCCCTTGCGCATGCAGTGCGGCCAGCAGCTTCTCGACGCCATTGGCGCTCGTGAATACAACCCACTCATAGCCTCCGAGCTCGCTCGCCGCCCGGCTGAGCGCTGTCGGGTCCGGCGGCGGCTCGATCACGATGGCAGGACAGACGATCGGCTCAGCGCCCCGCTGCCGGATGGCTCGTGCCGTGTCCTGCGCCTGATGCATGGGACGCAGGACGACAATCCTGCGACCGAACAGCGGGGCGTTGGCGCCGGCGTTCTCGCGATCCACGGCGCAAGGTTAGCAAGCGGCCGGGAACTGGTCGGGGGGAAGAACCCTCCCTCGGTCTGAACCGTGTCTTTCGCGGCGATTGGCTCGACGTTGGCCAACAGGCCGTTTTCGACCGCAGGCAGAGATCGCTTGACACGGGTGCGACATCGGAGACAATTGGAGTATCTTGTGTGTTGATGTATGTCGCGCTTATTGTGAGGTAGTCGCCATGTCTGCCGTGAGGGGATACTGTGCAGCGTGAGCCACGGACGGAGTCAGCCCTGCCTGACCGCTGGTTCGCAACGGATGGTGTGTCGTCGCTGGGTCCGCTGAGCTTCGACGCCCTGGTTCGCTCGGTTGCCCGTGCCGAGATCTCGGAAGTATGCCTCGTTCGCCATGCATACTGGAACACGTGGCAGCCGATGGACGACGTCCGGAAGTTGTCGGAGGCGTCCAGAAACGAGCGCGTGGTTTGGCTTGCGGAGGCCAGCGCGCACGCTGAGCTCGGGCCGACGGGATCGCAGTCCCGCCCAATCTGTCGTCCACCGGAGCCGGTGCGCTCCCCAACACCGGCTCATCCCTCGGTTCGACCGGCAGCGGTTGATCCGGCGGGCGTCATGGCCACGGTGGATGACCGAGACGCTCTACTCATGCTGGCGCTGTCCACGGCAACGGCCACGGCGACGGCGCAGTCTGGACTGTTGGTAGGCATGGGCTCCAGTGGGCCCCTGGTCTTCTGCACTCTGGGCAGCGGGTGCGAACGGCTCCTGGGCAAACCGCTGGCACTGACCGATCCGTCACTGCTCGCCGCAGAGCGCGGCGTCGTCGTGGTAGGCGAGCCGGCTACCGGCGATACGACGTCGGCCATCGCTTCGCGGCTCGCCGGGAACGGACGTGCTCCCCGGGGAGTCGCCATGGTTCCCTTGGTGGTCGACGGCATGTTCGTGGCCGCCGTCGAACTCGCCCGGGCCGGGCGACCCTTCAGGGCCTGTGAGATCGCGCGCGTCGAGGAAGTCCTGGAGGCGTTCGCTGCGCGTGCCGTCGTGATGGGTTGGCTCGAGTAGCCCTGCGCTACTTCGGCAGAGTCGTCTCCTGAACGGACTCGTCGTCATCGGAGTAGACGGCACCGAGGAGCGCGAAGGTCCCAACCACAATGGCAGCAAGAGCTGCCAGCACCACAATGCGTTTCTGTGTGCGCTGCCGGTTCAGCTCAGCGATGGCGGACTCCGGATCGTCAATCAGTGTCATGTCGAGATCCCCTTCCGCCCAGTACGGTGCGCCCGGCGTGCGCCTGACGCAATGGACGACAGCCAAAAAGACCAACCAGCCGACGCCGATGTCTCGATGCCAGGACCGTTGGCGCAATGCGTCTCGGCGGATCTCCCCGTGTGCTGCACAGCGTCATGCCGCATTTGCCCGACTTTCCGGTCTGCCGCGGCCCAGCAGCTGAGAATGCCGGCAAGACGCGTCGCGTGACCGACATCTCGTTCGTTGACAGGTCTTCCGCGCGCCGCCATGCCAAGCATGTTCGATCTCGCCTGGCCCTGTTCTTTGCCCGCTGCAGGGGTGGGCTGCTGCGTATCAGGAGATCACCCCGGTCTGCGCCTGCTGTATGGTGGGCAAGAGCCGCGCGCTCCGGGCGGGCAGGGACCCGTAAATGCGGCTTCAGGGCCTCGCCCGCTTGCTGAACGGCGGGGCGGGAGCTATTGCTCACCCAGGGCAGCCTCTGGCCGCCCTGGGAGCCGGCCGATGGCAGCAATAGACAGTCTCGTCGTCACCATCAATTGTCAGCTTTGCCTCGGTGATGGCGTGTGTTGCGACCATGCGCGAGAGACCTTTGAACTCGACGACGACGGCAGCGTCCGCGTCCGGTCGAAAAGCACAGACGAGCGCGGCGTCATCATCCAGGCGGCCAGGAGCTGCCGCATGGACGCCATCAGCGTGATCGACCGCGCAACCGGCGAACAGCTAGCGCCATGCCACGTGCAGACGAGCGCCCTGCCGGATGAGGGAGCTGGGTCGGTCGGACGTACGGGGACCTGAAACAGGGCACCGGTGCTTTCAATCGAACAGACGCACTAGTGGCGTAACTCCGGCCAGGAGTTGCGCCGACTGGCCAGAAGACGAAGGGTGCCACGAGGCGGATCGATGCAAGGCCAGTGGTTGTGCTCCGCCGTCACTAGCGAGGCGCGTCCGACACGCGAGTGGACACCGCTTGCCCGTCATCCTGCGCAGAACGCGGCGATACTACGGAGGGACGGCGCCGGGAGCTGCCCTTTTCCGAACCCGCCCGCGCGCTCGATGTCTTGCGCTTGGGCTTGGTGGCGGCCGAACGAGCGGACTTTGCACGAGCCTTCTTCGGGACTCCTGCGTCGGCGTGGGTCGTGCTGGACGCTTTGGGAGACTTGACAGGGGTACCCGCCGCGCGGCGCGGCCTCTTGGTGACTTTCTGCACCGGACCCCGCACGCGACGCGCCTGCAAGAGCTCCTGCGCTCGCTCCGAATCGATGGTTTCGGGGGAGTCGCCTTTGCGAAGCGAAGCGTTCGTCTCTCCATCCGTGACATACGGACCGAAACGGCCCTCGCGGAGGGTTATGGTCCCACCCGATACCGGGTCCGTGCCGAGGGTCCTGAGCGGCTCCGCTGGGGCACGGCTGCGCCTCTGCTGCGGCTTGGAAAGAAGCGCAAGTGCCTCGTCCAGCGTCACGGTAAACACGCGGTCGTCGCTGCCGAGACTTCTACTCTGGGAACCCTTGGAGACGTAGGCTCCGTAGCGTCCGAGTTGCGCCGTGACCGGCTGGCCATCGCTCGGGTCAGTGCCAACGACTCTCGGCAGGCTGAGAAGCTGCAGGGCCTGCTCCAGTGTCACCGCGTCGGACGACATGCTCGAGAGCAGTGAGGCCGTCTTCGGCTTGGCGCTGCCCTTCGAGGCCGGTGCCTCGCCCAGTTGGACGTATGGACCGAAACGGCCGCAACGTACAAGCACGGCAGCCCTGGTCTCCGGGTCGTGTCCGAGAAGACGATCCCCGCTGGGCGCCTGAAGCAGCTCGAGCGCTTTGGTCATGGTGAGCTGATCGGGCTCGAGGTCGTCCGGCACGCTGGCGGTGTCGTCGGCGCGTTGCAGGTAGGCGCCATGCCGCCCAACGCGCACCAGCACGTCTCGGTCCTGGTCGTCCTTGCCGAGCAGAAACGAGTTGATGGCGCGAGCGTCGATCTCCTGAAGGCGGTTGGCCACCAGACCACGCAGTCCGAGGTCCATGGCCTTGTCCCGGCCGGGGCTGCCCGGCGCTCGTCCGTCGCCTGCACCGAAGTAGAAACGGCCGAGCCAGGGCACGGCAGCTTCTTCTCCGTCGGCAATGGCATCAAGTGCGTCCTCCATGCGCGCCGTGAACTCGTAGTCGACGAGATCCCCGAAATGCTGCTTCAGCAGCTCGACGACCGCGAACGCCGTGAACGAAGGCACCAGAGCCGTGCCCTTCTTCCAGACATAGCCGCGGTCCTGGATGGTGCTGATGATGGCGGCGTACGTAGACGGACGCCCGACCCCGAGTTCCTCGAGCCGATGTACGAGCGAGGCTTCCGTGTAGCGCGCGGGCGGCTGTGTCTCATGAGGACGCGGCCCAAACTGGCGTCCCTCGAGAGATTGCCCCTCCTGGAGCGGAGGAATCGGGCGCTCTCGCTGTTCCAGATCCGCGGCCGGATCATCACTGCCTTCCACATACGCGCGAAAGAAGCCGGGGAAAAGCACGGTGCTTCCGTGGGCCACGAACCCGACGGCGACTCCGTCCGAGCTAGTGCCGCGGAGGTTCACCGTGACCATCTCGAGGCGCGCGTCCTGCATCTGTGACGCAACGGTCCTCATCCAAATGAGCTCGTAGAGGCGGGCTTCCTCTGGACCGACCTCGCGAGCCACTTGGTCGGGTGCACGGAAGTCCTCGCCGGCAGGACGAATCGCTTCGTGCGCTTCCTGAGCGTTCTTCACCTTCTTGGTGTAGCGACGAGGACTCGGTGGAAGATACTCGGGCCCGTAGAGGCGAGAGATCTGGGCGCGTGCGGATGCGAGAGCCGTCTCCGACAGCGTCGTGCTGTCGGTGCGCATGTAGGTGATGTACCCCGCCTCGTACAGCCGCTGAGCCGCGCGCATGGTACGCGCCGCAGCGTAGCGCAGCTTCCGGGAGGCCTCCTGCTGAAGCGTAGACGTCATGAACGGCGGCGAAGGCGACCGGCGGTGGGGCTTGCGCGCGACGGAGTCGACGGTGAAGGTCGCGCCCGCGAGCCTCTCGGCGATCTGACGCGCTCTCGGCTCGTCGAGCACCGTGGCGTCATCCGTTCGAAGCAGACCCTGCTCGGAGAAGTCCTTGCCGGTCGCCACCCGCTTGCCGCCAACTTCCGACAGGACGGCGGCGAGCTCACCCGCAGCAGCTCCCTGGGTGCGGAACGTGCCTTCGATGTCCCAGTAGGAGGCGCGCACGAAACGCATGCGCTCCCATTCCCGTTCGACGACCATCCGTGTGGCGACGCTCTGTACCCGCCCTGCCGACAGTCGCGGCATGACCTTCTTCCAAAGTACCGGCGAAACCTCGTATCCGTACAGCCTGTCGAGGATCCTGCGGGCTTCCTGGGCGTCGACCAGGCGCCGGTCCACCTGTCTCGGTTTCTGTATCGCCTCCTGAATTGCACGAGGGGTGATCTCGTGAAAAACCATCCTTTGTACCGGCACATGGGGTTTGAGCACCTCGAGCAAGTGCCAGGCGATGGATTCTCCTTCGCGGTCCTCGTCGGTGGCCAGGTACAGAATGTCCGATTCCTTGAGCAGGGCTTTCAGACGGGCGATCTGTCTGCGCTTGTCCGGATCCACGACGTACAGGGGCTTGAAGCCGTGGTCGACGTCAACCCCCAAGCGAGCCCAGGACTCCTTCTTGTGCTCCGCTGGCACATCCTTTGCGCTCTTGGGCAAATCGCGGATGTGTCCTATCGACGATTCCACCACATATCCGTGGCCAAGCAGACCGGCGATGGTCCGCGCCTTGGCAGGGGACTCGACGATCACAAGCGATTTGTTGTGGGGCATGGTGTGGGGTCGGGCAGGGTCGCGTTCGGCTACAATCCGACCTGCTTAGTGTCAAGCACGCTCGGGACTGGTGCAGCCGCGAGGCGTAGAACGGCCGGCAGCCACGCGCTCAGGGGATGGGGGAGGCCCGGCTATCGACACGACAATGCGAACGCAGGGTCAGCACTCGGCCGTACAGTTGGCCTACTGGCAGATCGCAGGTTTTTGGGAACAACGGCTCATCCCGGGTACTGGAACCGCATGGAAGGGACACCGGGTCGCCGACGAGACCTCCTGCACGCCTCGCTGCCATGCCAACGCTTGCTCGTCTTGGGCTGGCTAGCGGTTGGTCTGATAGCGCCGCGAGTCGCCAGCGCCGAGCCGGCGCTCCATCATGCACAGCGCTCTGCTCGGGGACGCGCCTTGCCACAGGGCGCCCAGCCTGCCGCGCTGGACACAACGAGACCTGCGCCCGCTGGGCCACGCACGTTGGCCCCTCGGACCAAGCACCTGACGACGTCCAGTCCGTCGCCGAAGGCGGCAACCGCAAGCACGTCGCCAACAACCGCATCCAGCCAACGCCTCGGTCCTGACTCGTCCGGCAACCGCGCCCCGGGGGAGCCTCAGGTACAGCCGCTCGATGCCATCGGCTCATTGAGCGTCGGACACCCACACGCAGGCTTCTTGTTCAACGCGGTGCAGATGCCTGCCGATCGCCAGTGGCTGCTCAGCTTGCCTGACCAGGCGTGGGGCACCGAGGAGACCATCGCAGCGTTGGTTCGCTGCATCCACCGCGTCAACGAAGGCCATCCGGACAGTCCACCAGCCATCATCGGGTCCATCAGCGCAGAGCACGGCGGGGCGCTGCCCCCGCACAAGAGCCACCGAACGGGGCGGGATGCCGACGTCCACTTCTACCTCACCCGCCGCGGTTCTCGCTGGTACGAGCCAGCCACCGCCGACAATTTGGACCGCCCCCGGACCTGGGCGCTGCTGCGGGCCATCGTCACGGAAACGGATGTCGAGTACGTGCTCATAGACCGTTCCGTGCAGGCCTTGCTCGAACAGTACGCCCTCAGCGTCGAGTCAGACTCTGCGTGGGTGGCCGACCTGTTTCATGGCAGCGGCGAGCACCCCAATCCGCTGGTCAAGCACATCCCGGGTCACACGGGCCACATGCACATTCGGTTCTTCAGCCCCATTGCTCAGGAGCGTGGTCGGCGTGCCTACGACCGCCTCGTCGAGCAGGGACACGTCAAACTCGAGCACCGCGAAGTCAAATACACGATCGAACCGGGCGACACACTATCGGAGATAGCGCAGCGCCACCACACGAGCGTCGAAGAGATCGTCCGCCGCAACGACCTGCAGGGGACCGCGATCATCGCAGGCTCGCAGCTGGTTCTGTACGAGACTCTGGAGCTTCGCGGGGCTCGCGACCGGGTCGCCGTGCCACGGCGGCGCTTGCCTCGGTCGTCGAGTGCCGTCGCCTCCTCGGACCCGCGCCCCGCGGAGCCGCCGAGTGGCTCTGACGCCATGGTCCAAGCCGCACTGCTCGACTTGGAGCGTAGTCTCGACGAGCCGAGGTAGCTCCCTCACCACGTTACTTCGAACCCCACGCTGGCGAGTAGCAGGGGGAACGCGGTGTGTGCCTCCTCGACGTCGGCGAACCTCACGATGATGGGCTGGGTCACCAGAGCGGAATCGACCCGGAGCACGAGCCACAGATTCTGCTGCAGCGCCGCCCGCCACGCGGCCCCAACCATGCCGAACGGACGCAGCCTGACACCAGAAGCGCTTCGATATCCGAAGTCCGCGTCGCCACTGGCACCAATCCGGTACGTTCCACCGGAGACAGCAGCGCCAACCATCCAGCCGTGACCCTGATACGCGGTGAACAGCAGCTCCGCGGCAAACAGCTCTTGGTCCACCAGCGCGCTGCCCGTTGCTGTCTGCTTGATCGAGGCGACGGCCGGACCACTCAAGACGCCGCCAATCCTCCAGCGGCGGGCCGGCCACCAACCGCCCGTCAGCGTCGGAGCAACCGCATGGGCGAATCCGGGTTCGCCGCTGCCAAAGCCCGCCCAGAAGGTCCCGCCGAGCCCGACGGCAGCACTCGGGTGGTCCGGGGGTCGCGCACCGGACGGGGCTCGCTCACGCGGCTCGGCCGGCTGACGCGGCGGTTTCGTCACAGATGCCTTCTCCGACGGTTTGGACACTGGCCCAGCCGCCTCGTCATGCGGCGTCTGCCCGCCCCCTGCCTCCGCAGCTCGCTCGCGTCGCTTTCGGTAGGGCTCCAGCTCTACGAGACTCGCGTAAAGGAAGTCGGCAACGCGAAGCGCAAACAACCTGTCACGTTCGTCGGGCTCGCCCTCACTGTCGACCTGCGACAGCCCGGCCTCGCGGTCCGGTCCGGCAGATAGCCATATCTGCGCCCGCGCGAGATCCCCTTTCTCGCTGACGCTGATGGCCGCAATGCTGTGCGTACGAACGGTCGCCGACTGTAGCGTCGTAGCATCCGCTGGGTTCGGTTCGACGACGATGATTACGTCGAGTCCGTCGGCAAGCAACTCGGCCCGGATGCGTGCCTCGGCACTGGACGTCGCTTGACGCGTCGTTCGTTCGCGCGTCCCTACAACGAGCACAACTCGCGGGTCCGCCGCCCGCGCGAGCGGCGCCAACATCACGATCAGGACCGCAATGGCAACTGCCAGCGTCCTGATGAATCGCTGGCGCAAACTCGACCGTTTCAATAGGCTACCAGCTGCCGAGCATGCCGCGAATAGGCACCTGTTGGGAAGCGACGCAGATACTCACGCGCTGTCTCGACGGCCGCGTCGTATTGGCCCAGAGCATTGACAGCCAGCATCTTGCGACCCAGCGCCTCTGCGGCCAAGGGCCCGGCCGGTGCCTCGCGCAGGTAGGTCTCGTACCAAGACAGCGCTGCAGCAGACTGATGTGCGTCGTCACGCATACGCCCAAGGACGAAAGCCGCAGAAATCGCCCGGCTGCTCCCCGAGAACCTCTCGCGCAGCCTCATCAGTGTCTGCTCCGCAAGATCCGGCCGGCCGGTGTAACGAGCTGCGTCCGCCAGCACCCCGAGGTCAGTGATATCGGCCGTGGACAACACGTTGTCCAGACCGTCGTTCTCAGCCTGCTCCACGACGGCTGCATAGTCTCCGCGGGCGGCCATCTCGCGCCATGAACTCCTGAGCGTCGGCGCCGGCTCGCTCGAGGCACCACTCAGGCTGGCGCGCGACCGTACATGCGGCTCGTGCTGGACGGGAGCAACCGACTCCTCGCCGCGGCTCTCTTCGCTTTCATACCCAGGCTCTTCGCCCCCCGAGCCAGCCGTGCCAGCGAACTCGCTGTCAGACGATTCCTGGACCTGAGGCTCCGTGACCGCGTTCGCTGGTCGGAGAAGGCGATTGGACGTCTGGCTGACGAAACGGTCGCCCTGGCGCAGCCGGACCCCGGTCTCGATCCCCGGGCCCCGCACGACCACGGCTCCGTGCTGCATCTCCACGTCGAGCGTCCCACAATCCACTTTCCAGCCCATCTCGAAGCGCGTCCCGACGACTTCGACCGTGTACGGACCCGCTGCGATTCGCCACTCGGCATGCAGGCGAGGCTGAACGTTCACGGTCGCGCGTCCGACCTCCAACAGCACCGTCGCGCCGTGGGGACGAAGGTTCGTGACCCGTCCACCGCCGCCGGGAGCTAGCTTCACCTCGCTGCCATCCGAGAACTTCAGCTGCAGCGCTTGATTGGTGGGAGGCGCTTGGTAGTAGGTTCCCAGCGCGCCCGCCTGTTGCTCGGCGCCGACCCAGAACGACACCGTGGCCTGTGAAGGCGCCGGATGCCTCACGAACAGCACGATGGTGACCGCAAGAGCCGCCGCGCCCACGGCTCCGGCGACCCAAGGCGCCACCGGCCTTCGGGTCCGCGTGGCCTCAGCCACCACACGCGCACGCAGACTGGCCAGCGAAGCCCGGCCGATGTCGGTGCGAACCCACCGGCGAACCAGCTCACCGACGCGTTCGGCTGCGTCAGTCATCGTCGGCACCTCCGAGCAGTCGGCGCAGCGCCGGATCAGCGCGGGTGATGGCCCGAAAGCGCTGATCCGACCGGGCCAGCCGGCGTTTGACCGTCGCCAGTGAGCAGCCGGACATCTCCGCGAGCTCGGTAAGTTCAAGCCCTTCCACGTGGCGCAGCACGAACAGAACTCGCGAGCTTGCGTCCATACGATCCAATCCTGCGTAGAAGCGTCGCAAGGTCTCGGCCGCGATCGGATCGTGTCCCGGAACCATTGGAACCACGGCCGCATCCTCGAGCCCGATCCACCGTCGAACGCGACGTTTCCTGAGCTCGTTGCGGGCAACTCGCAAGCTGACCCCCACAACGAAGCTCGTCAGCGCGGCACGTTTGCGCAGTGTCTTGCAGCGGCGAATGATGACCAGGAACGTCTCCTGCATCAC
>JAFGIS010000076.1 GCA_016929495.1 Polyangiaceae bacterium
TCTACGGCCTGTGGACCCAAAAACCTAACTATCGGAAACTAAACAGGAAAACGTGCGGGGGCAACGGCCCCCGATCAACTTGGGTGGCCTCCGTTCACCCCGCGCTGTGCCAGAACTCGACGGGGGCCAAGTCCAAACGAACTGCCCTTTCCGTGAACGGCCGGCGGCAGGTCACCGAGCCAGCCAGCGGCTGGCAGCGCTCGAGGCGCTCGGAGGGCGCTCGGAGCCGCCATGGAACCTGCCCCCAAACCCCACCAGCGCGCCGATCGGCGAACGATCCCGCGCGGTCCGCATCAACAGGTTGATGACGGCGTGCACCTCGGCCCCGAGCTCGCCGTCACGAACCCCAACGCCGCCCGTGCGCCCGTGCGCTCGGACCGTTCGAGTCAGGCGAACGGCAGCAGCAGCTGCCCTGACGCCGTCCGCGGTCGTCGCTCAGGCGCAGGCTCCGATGCGAGGCGATGCTTGGCGAGCCGCCTCGCAATGGCACCCGGTTCGGTAGCCACCTCGACCCACCGCATCGGTCCGCCGCAGCGAACACAGGTATCCATGTCTGCCCGGAACACATGCGCGAGAAGCCAACCCCACCTCGACCTTCCCTGCCTCGGCGCTAATGCGGATGCGCTGCTGCCGCCCGAGCCGAACCCGAGCTCGAGCGGGTCGCCGGTGACGGCCTCTGGCACGAAGCGTGACGGTTCAACGACCGACGGAACCACGCGCGCCCGGTGCCGTGAATGACTGGAAAGGACGCCGAAATACCGGATCATGTTGAACCACGGTGGGGGCACACAAGCGCACAGTCGAACCAGCAGGTCCTCTGGCTCCAGCAGCAGAGCCCGCGTGCCGTCCTTGCGCACGTTCTGGGAGCTCGAGCTCCAGGCGGCCATCGGTGCGCCCATGGAGGCGCTCTTGCGACAGCGGAGGCCGCATCACGTAGCGACAGAGTCGCTCGAGCTAGTGCCTGTCGTGGCCGTCGACCTGCTGCTTGGCGTACAGGTTGACACCGAGCGCTTCGGCCACGGGCTCGGTCGCTGCCACTCGGCCGCTCGAGCGCTCGGGCTGTGCTCGGTCCCCCGCGACCAGACGCAGCACGGACTGCCCCGCTCGCTCGCCCGAGACGGCAACGCCAGCAGCCGCCACCTGATAGCATGCAAAGAGGCCCGGTTGTTCGACCGCGAATGGGCCTGTTTCTCCCGAGTCGACCACGGCGTGCTCGTCGTCCCAGGGGCTCGGCCGTCCTTTCTTCTTGAACGCTTGATGCACCCGCCGCGCGGTGCGTCCTGCGATGTCCGCGACCTCGGCCGAGGAGGGCGCTCCGAGCGCGTGGAAGCCGAGCTCACCCCCCTCCTCCTCGACGTACACGCCGTCCAAAGCGAGGGCACGGACGTGCACATTGAGTCGGACCGCTGAATCCGTGCGCTGCACCACCGCCACCGAGCCGGTCAGCGTTTGGTCCACGCTGGCGAGTCCGAGCAGCCTCTTGGCCCGACGCTTCAGCGACCGCGACAGCTCCCTGGCCAACGCGATCGCCGCCGCCTGACACAGCGCCTTGTCGTAGCCGAGCCCTGCGCGGACGCCCCAGGGAAAGGTGCACACCCAGTGTCGGATCGGCACCTCGGGCAACACCTCGGCCACCAGGTGAACGGCTGGGCCCCAAGGCTCTGGTGACCGAAGGTCGACAGAAAGCTTGGGGTAGGGCGCTCATGCGGCGGCCCAAGCACGCGCAAAATCCGCGCCGCTTGCAGCTGAGCGCCACCAGCTGCGAGTGCCCGCACGACCGACATTGTAGCTCCAGGCAGCCCGCCTCCAATCGGCCGCAGCGAAGGTAGGCGTCAAACTCGTCGCACACGAACTTCGGCAGTCCACCGTGCTCCTCTATGCGCTCGACGAACGCGGGCCAATGCGCCTCGATGGTCTGGTACAAGACCGTCGTTTCCGGACGGCGACGGGCGTAGCCGTCGCGCCGTGCCGTCTCGTCCGGTAGAGGCTCAAGTCGATGGGCGGGATGGGCCACGGCCGGTGCGTTGCGAGGCGCGTGCCCTGCTCGGCTGGGCGACGTTGCCGCCGCCTCTGCCCTCAAGCTTGGTGGCGGACTGCTGGCCCGTGGCGGCCATTTCGCCAGGCCCTACCCCCGCCCGCGTGGGCGCCGATGCGGCGGCTTCTCCCGAACCAGGAGCCAGCATGCGCCTTCTGCCCCCACTCTTTCTGCTCATACTCGGTATCGGTGGCTTCGTCGGCTACCGTGTCGTCGCCCAAGGGAGGCGATATCCACGACGACAACCCGGGGCATGACCCCGCGCGCCGCGGGGTGTGTCTTGATGCTCTTCTCGAGGACGTGGAGGCTGTCTCGCGCCTGATCGAATGGATTTTTGATGTCTTGGCGCCCGCGGCCGGTCTGGCGAAAGTAGCAGTGGGGCACCCGCGTAGTTGCCCTCGGTGCCCGCAGCCCTCGCCTCGCACCAGCACCGCGAAGCCACGGCAGCGTGCGTACTCGAGGAACTTTGGGTTGAAGACGGTGCGGATCGGCGAATGGAGTTTCGGAGTGCCACCGCGTGGGCGATGGTGTTGGCGTCGTCGTGAAGGTCTTTCGTGACGGTCAGCTGTCAGGTGGACGCCATCGCCACGGCATCAACTCATCGATCCGCGATGCCGGGTGCGTCTGAATGCGTTTTCCGGAGCGACTTGGGCACTGATTCCGGCGGCACTTGGCCGGCCGTTCCAGAGGGACCTGGGCACGGTTCCGGAGCACATGGGCAGGGATCCGGGCCATCGGGGCAGGATTCCGGGGCACCTGGGCAGCGGAGCCGGTCCTGGGGCTAGATGCCGGCCCAGCACCTCGGCTGGGCCCGGTCCACGGGCTCCTGGGCGTAGCCTTCGGCGGCGCCTTCAACGTGATCCATTCTGGGTCACTTGAGAGATCCACTTCGAGCAGGGCGGCCCGGGCACAGAGGGTACCGAATCGTGATCCACCAGGCCGTCTGGTGGGTCTGGAGCGCCCTTCCAAAGACCGTCTGCTCTGGCGCAAGGAGTCGGTGGCCCGCATTCTGCGGAGCCCTGTTTACATCGGGCAAGTGCCCTACCACGACGAGGTCCACGCCGGCGAACACCGGCCTCTGATCGAGGATGAGACGTTCCAGAAGACGGTGCGGCGTCTACTGGGGGGAGGGCCCACAGTCACACGGCGAGTAACCAGACCCATCTGCGACGCAGGACTGCCCGCCATTGCAGCCACCGGGGCCAACGCATGCTTGCGTTGATCCTGGCGTGCAGCCTGCAGGCTTCGGCGGTGGAGGCGGCGTTGCCGCAGCGGAAGCCTTGGCCGCCTTGCGTTCGCACAAATACGCAGTGCCACTGACCGTAGCAGTGGTCGTTGTCGAGCCGCTATCCGATCCCGCTTGACCCATGGTCGGCGTGTCATGCTGGACGAAGTTCGCGCCAAGCTCAGCCGCCTTGTTGCGCAGGTCGTTCATTGCGTACTCGATGAGCTGGTCGTTCGAGATCCATCCGCCCCCGAAGGAACCACCTCCTCGACCCACCACGTAGCCGAGCGACTTGCAGCTTCCTGGGTCCCAACCGGAATCCACCGGCGCGCTTTGGGAGGTCGCAACCTGCGCACCACCGCCGGATAGCTCGGAGGTCTTGCAGCCGGCAGCGGAGATGATGACGAGTGTTGCAGCAACCCAGAGCAGTCGCGTCATGATTGGGGAGAGCATAGCAGGGAAGCCGGACGCAGTGAAAGTCCGACGACGCACGCTGCAGATCCCGTCTGCCTCCGAGGCAGGCGATGCTCTCCGGCGGGGCATGCGCACCGGGCAGGACGGGTGGCGGGCAGGCAAGTGAGGAGACCCGGGATGCCGAGTCGTGCCCATTGGTCTGACGGTCAAGTCTTACAGCTGCGGCGTCGATACATCCGCTCCACGTCGGCAGAATCCCGGGCCGGCGGACGGAGTCGGCGTTGTGGCTGGTCCGGGCGTCGTCGCTCAACGCCAGCCTGGACCGGAATGGTGTGCGGTGGCGGGCCCGACACGGATGTTTCGTCCGCCCAACGGGGTGCGCTTGAGCCGCGTGGGGCCAAGCGGCACGAGCTTACCGGAAGCGAGGCGGTCAGAGAAGACGTGGCGGCGACCAGCCGCCACGTGCAGGCGACGGTAGCCCGGAGCGAGGCTCCCTGGCACCACGTCGGATCCTGTGGTGGTGAGAAACGCGTTGCAGCGGCTCATGCAGCTCTCGAGTATCGGTGGTGCATGCCAGCGACGCGAGGAAGTGCGACGACGCGCCCCTCA
>JAFGIS010000077.1 GCA_016929495.1 Polyangiaceae bacterium
CTTCGGCTCCGTCCAACGAAGGCCCCGTTGCCGAAGCCGCCTCGGCACCGCTCAGCGAAGGCTCCGCGGCCGTCGAGGTCACCTGGGAAGCTGGGCCAGGCGGGGTGACTGCGAAGGCCGAGCCAGGCGACAGTACAATCGCCCAAGTCGTGAGCGCGCCGCCCGAGGCTAGGGCCGCCGCAGAGCCCATGCAGAGCACGCGGGCGCGTTCTGCCTCTGGGGCCAAGCGCTGGACTGTCGTCGTCCTGCTGCTGTTGCTTGGCGCCGCGGCCATCGGGTTCGGTCTGATGCGCGGCAAGCCAACCGCAAAGTCGCGCGGGCCCGCGCCCAGCCGCGTGTCCGCGGCGCCGCAGGCCTCGCCAACGCCGGCCCCGTCCCCGACGGCCCCAGCCGCTTCAGCAGCGGTCTCGGCCGATGCGGCTGCACCGGCCGGCAACACGCACGTAGAGCTCAACGTGCGCCCGATCGGAGCGCTCGTATTCGACGGCAGCACGCGACTCGGAGCAGCTCCGCTCAGCATCGAGATCGAGTTTGGCCAAACCCGGACGCTTCAAGTGATAGCGCGTGGCTACATGGCGCGGAAGATCGTGCTCGATGGCAGCGTCGAGCAGGTCGACATCGCGCTCAAGCCATTCAAATCTGCCAACGCCAAAACGAACAAAGCCCGCTGAGCTCGGCTTTCTTCGAGGCGACACGGAAACGGACCACGGAGGACCATGAACTCAGCAGCCAGTGAGTCGGCGGACGGGACATTCGTCGAAACTGCGCGACGATCGGACACGATCCACGCCGACCTCGCCAACAACCCCGGCCGCTACCGCATGCTCACGGGCGACCGCCCGACGGGCGCGCTTCACGTGGGCCACTACTTCGGCTCGCTCAGAAATCGAGTGAAGATGCAGTCGCTCGGGGTCGAAACCTACGTGGTCATCGCCGACTACCAGGTACTCACGGATCGCGACAGCGTCGATCAAATCCCACAGAACGTGCGGGATCTGGTACTCGACTACCTGGCCGCCGGGCTCGACCCGGACAACCGCCTGACACACGTCTTCTGTCATAGCCACGTTCCCGCGCTCAACCAGTTGCTCGTCCCCTTCCTGACGCTCGTCGGGATGGGGGAACTCGACCGAAACCCGACCGTCAAAGAGGAAATCGAAGCCGCCGGACTGACACACGTGAACGCGGCCATGTACACGTACCCGGTGCACCAGGCCGCAGACATTCTCTTCTGCAAGGGGAATGTGGTCCCGGTGGGCAGAGACCAGCTCCCGCATATCGAGCTGACCCGGAAGATCGCTCGCCGCTTCAATCAGCGGTTCTGCGCCCAATCGAGTCCCGTCTTCCCGGAACCCGACGCTCTGCTCTCCGACGCGCCCAAGATCCTCGGACTCGACGGCGGTCAGAAGATGAGCAAGAGCCGGGGCAACACGATCATGCTCAAGGCCACTGCGGACGAGACGCGCGCGCTGCTCAAGAAGGCCAAGACCGACACCGACAGGAACATCACCTACGATCCCGTGCGCCGGCCCGAGGTTTCGAACCTGCTGTTGCTGTTGTCCCTGTGCACCGGGGAAGATCCGGGGCGCGAGGCAGAAAGGATCGGCGACCGGGGCAGCGGAGCGCTCAAGCAGACCCTCACGGACGCGCTGAACGACACGCTGGCGCCGCTGCGCGCGCGCCGTCAAGAGCTCGAACAGGACGCCGTCGGGGTCGTCAAGCGAACGCTCACGCTCGGCAACCAGGTCGCCAACGAGGTCGGCAACGCGACGCTGCGTGAGATGCGCGCCGCAATGAAGATGGACTACGGCGTGGTCTAGCTGGTCCGTGGCCCCGCCCGCACTCGTCCGACCGGCGTCAGCGGTAGAACACGACGAGCCAGATCGTATCGACGTCGGGATCCGTCCAGAGTACCCGATGGCGCAGATGCGCCGTGAGCAGGAGGTGGTCGCCCGGCCCGAGCTCGACGATGCCACGCTCCTGTACCTCGAGCTGCGCCCTCCCAGCGAGCACGCTCACCCACTCATGGTCTTCCTGGTCGTACCAGAAGTCAGGCGGGGAGGCGTGTCCCCGGGAGACGACCCGCACGATGCGTAGCCGCCCAGGCACGGACACCAGAACGTGTTCGAGCTCGTGTGGCAGCGGGCCAGCGGGGGGGACGAGGAGATTCTCGCGGCTCATGGTGGACTCCTAGGTGCCCTGTCTCCAAGACAGGGCACATGGGTAACAACGCGTTTCCTGGCTCACTCCTTCGTGCTGTCTGCTCGGCCGGCGGTCTGGACCCGGAGCCGTCCAATTGGCCCACTGGCCTGACGTCGAGGTGCCTGTCTCTGGACGCGTCACACGACAATATACCTGGGCAGGACGTGGCCGAGCGGCCGAGCTCAGGCGAAACCCCATGACGCACGTGGTCTGCACACGCGGTCTCCAGCAGGAGGGCGCAAAGACGCCATGACGGCTCGTCCGCGCCTTCGCGTGGTCCACGGCTCTGGGTTGTCGGCACCAGCCGGCACACGGCCTCCCTCCGATGCCGATATCCTCACCGGACTCGAGAGTCGGGAGCACTGGGCGGCCGCTGCGCTGTACGACCGGATCCATTCGGTCGTGGAGCGAACGCTCACTCGAGTGCTGCAGCAAAGGGGCGCTGATTTCGAGGACCTAGTGCAGGACACGTTCGAGCGCATCGTTCGAACGCTCCTGGAGCGCCGATTCGCTGCAGGATGCAGCCTGACCACCTGGGCTGCGGCCATTGCCACCAACGTGGCAATCGACGCGCTCCGCGCGAGGATACGAAGGCGGCGCATCTTCGCGCTCGACCCTGTCGACGCTGCTGACGGACAGGCCGGCAGCTGTCACGGCGCCGACGACCGACTCGAGGCGCGTGCAGAGATAGCCAGACTGCAGATCGTGCTGGGCTCCATGCGACCGGATCGTGCGCAGGCAGTCTTCATGCACGATCTACTTGGACACAATCTGGCGGAGCTGGCGGCCATCGCTGGGGTGACGGTGGCGGCCGCCCAGTCGCGGCTCGTACGTGGCCGAGCCGAGTTCCTGCGCAAGGCACGCCTGCCAGCAGAGGAGGGCCCCAGCCGTGAAGAGTGAATCCATCGAGGTCGGACGGCATCTGGCCGCCTTCCGTGACAGACCGGCCGGCGTCATGGACGCCGAATCGCTCGCGCGGAGGCGTGCCCGCGTCGTCGCGCGAATGCAGGAGGTTCTGGCGGAGCCGCGTGTTCGCCCGTTGTCCTGGCTGGGCCCTGGCTGGCTCGGCTGGACTGCTGCGTTCGTGCTGGGCGGAGCCGCCGTGCTGTTCGTCGGTCTGCGGATGGATCGATCCGTGCCCGAGAACAAGACCCTGCGACAAGTCCATCTGCAGGGTCCCGTTCTGTGCCGACACGGAACGAAGCCTGGCAGTTGGGCCCACTGCGACAGCCGGGCGCTTGCCAGCGGGGACGTCCTGCGTACGCTCGAGCGGGCCAGAGCCAAACTCGAAACGCAAGCAGGCGTGCGGCTCGAACTCGCGGGTGCCTCCGAGCTCGATCTCACCTCCATCGAGCCAGGCCGAGGGTACCGACGTGTGTCCCTCAACCTGGGGCAGCTCGACGTCCGGGTGCCGCATCTGACCCGTGGCGACGCGTTCTCGGTCGTCACACCCCAGGCCACGGTGACCGTGCACGGCACCGCGTTCACGGTGGAAGTGTCCAGGGTTCCCGACGGAGCCAGCCGCACGTGCGTGCGGGTTTCCGAAGGCGCGGTGGTCGTTCGCCACACGTCCGGGGAAGACACCGTCGTGCCCGGCGAAAGCTGGGGCTGCCGTGAGGCCATTGCGCGCGACGCCGCTCCGGCGCCCCCGGCACGGGCTCCGGAGCCGAGCAGCACGAGCCCAGCTCGGGTCGCTCGACGCAACCAGGGCACGGACTCGAATACGCGGGCCTCGACCCTGGGTGCCGAGGCGGCGCTGCTGCAGAAAGCGCTCGGCGCAGAGCGCGACGGAGATCTCGCGACGGCCGAGCATTGGCTCGTGACGCTGCTTCGGTCCTATCCGGAATCGGTCGTGGCGCCGGACGCACGCGCAGCGCTCAAGCGTGTGCGCGCGTGCCAGTAGGGCGAGGGCCGGGTGCCGAGGCGGTGCGGCTTGCATCTGGACGACGGGTATGTGCTGCGATGTACTCTCGATTCGGGCCGGGACACGACGTCAGCTCGTTCGAGTGTCACACTGCCCAAACGGAGATCGTCTTGTCGCCGCTGGTCGCTCTGGAGATGCCGCCCGATGTTGGCCCGGAGCTGAGCGCCGCGGTCCTCAGGAGCTGCAATCTGGCATTGGGCGCGGACCGCTGCGTTCAGAGCAGCGTCGAGCCATCGAAACCAGAAGCCGCTTGGCTCGCAGTACTGCGACTGCCCAGAGCCGACCCTCTGCTGGTGCGCATCGAGCTTCGGGAGAGCGCTGCGGGAGGAGCGCTGTTCTCGGTGCGACAGCTGGAGTTTCACCCTTCGGATGCTCCGTTGCAGCGCTGGGCCACGACCGGAGTCGTAGTCGCTGCGCTCGTCGTGAGCGCAGACCGCGCCCAGGCTTCTCGGACAGAGCCAGAACAGCGCAACCTCACCCGGGAGGCCCAGACGCAAGCCGCTCCGCCCAAACCGAAGCCTCTGGCACCTGCCGAGCGCGCGGCTCCCTCGAAACCGAGCCGGGAGCCGGTTCAGCCGCGTACGGCCACTTGGTCGCTCGACTCGGCCGTGCTGTCTGGCCCGGGTTTCGACCAGGGGCGTTGGCGCATCGGTTTGGGCTTGCGGCCAAGCGTCGCCCCAGCTGCAGGGCCGCTGTTGGGCTGGGCGTGCGTCACTGCGAGTCATCGGGCCGGCACCGTCGCCGCAACCTGGTGGTCCACCGCAGTGGGCGGCGGCCCTCGCGTGGCTACCAGTGCGCTTCCTCTTGCGCTCGAAGCACGCGCCGGTGGCGTGGGCACGTGGCTCGGCGTGGCGGCCACGGACGGAACCGAACATGCCGCTGGGTCGCGCTGGCGCTACGGTGCACTGGGTGCCGTGGATCTCGTGGTGCTTGCATCGGCTCACCTCCAGGCGATGGGAGGTGTGACGGCCACGGCTACCTGGCCCCGCGTCGCGATCATGAGCCGCGGCGAGCTGGCGGCAACCGAGCCGATCGTACGTTGGGCCTTGCATGGCGGCCTACGTTGGCTGCTCTGAGGTCGGGTGTATGAACGATGGGAGCGTGCTGCAGATGAAACGGCCGGTGCCGATGCAGGGATCCTTCGCGGCTCTTGGCGCACTCGGGCTCTGTGCGTGCGATGCATCGACCACGATCGATCTGTTGCCAGCTCGGTCGCAGGGGCAAGCAGGCCAACCCGAGGAGGCTGGTCCAGTAGGCGTTGCGGGCGCCCGTGCCGACGCTGCCGGTCCTCCCCCTGCCGGCCCGCGCGTCACGGCGCCCCTGCTCCACAGGTATGACTTCTCCGGCAGCGGCACGATGCTGGACGATCGCGCCGGCGACGCGGACGGTTCGATCCTCGGCGACGCGTCGCTCGACGGAAGCGGAATGCTGACGCTCGATGGTGTCGACGACTACGTGGCGCTCCCGGGTGGACTCATTTCATCGCTCGAGAGCGTGACGTTCGTGACCTGGTTCACCTGGCTCGCTGTCGGGGCGTCTGGCTCCTGGCAGCGCGTTTTCGACTTCGGCTCGGCAGTGGAGGGAGGCGCAGAGAAGCGCACGGCCACGGCGTATTTCTTCTTCACGCCGCGGTATGTTCCCGGGCCGGGTGATTCGGCCAACTTCAACATCGAGGGTATTGGCGGCACGTCGGTCGATGGGGCCGAGCCGTTTCCGAGCCAGCTCGAGCAGCAAATCGCCGTCGTGTTTGACGGGCAAGCCGGAGTGCTCGAATCGTACGTCAACGGTGTCTCGGAAGGCCGCAACACCACGCGCCTGCGGCTCTCGGACCTGCCGGACGAGAACTGCTGGCTGGGACAGTCGCAGTCTTCTCACGACATGATGATGCACGGCCGCTACAACGAGTTCAGGATCTACGGCGCCGCACTGACCCGCGACGATATCGGCGCGCTGCTCGGAGCAGGGCCCGACGTGCTGTAGGGGGCGCCGCAGTGCTGCGCTACGCAGGAACCGTCGGACCGACCTCGCCCAGACTCAGCTCGAGCACACCACCATCGACCGACAGAGCGAGCGCGTGACCCGTCTCGGCGTGCAGGCTGACGAACGGTGTCTTCCAGGTCGGTTCTTCCCATACGGGAACGATTTGGCCATCCACGTCGCGGGTCCAGATCTTCCCCAGGCCAGCAACCCAGGCCGTGCCCATCGAGTCGAGGGCCACTGCCGCGAGATCCGGACTGCCTGGCAAGCCAATCGGCGTAGTCACGGAGCCGTCCACGGCGAGGATCGCGCCCTCGGCGCCGACCGCGACGGCCAAACCGCGTCCGTAGCGGCTGCTGCAGGCGAGCAAGGCCCGACTGCGCGGGAGGACGACGGACTGCAGCTCCCAGAGCAGGGGCTTGTAGCGTACGGCCGCAGCAGCCCCGGAGGTGCTCCTGCCGACCACGAGCCACTGCTCCTCCTGTAGTTGGCACAGCCCGCTCACGACCGCCATGTCGGGCAAATGCAGCGGTCGGAGCCAGCGACGGCCCGCCCGCGCCACGAGCGCCGGAGGCAGACCGCTGCGCATCGCTACCACCACGGCCAAATCGTCCAGGTCTCCGCTCACGTCCACGAAATCGAAGGCTGGATCGGGACCCTTCGCCAAGAGGGACGTACCCTCACGTGCGATCTCGTACAGCCTCGCCTGGCTCGCGCCCACAACCCAGCTGACGGGACGACAGCGACGGGCACACCACAGGCGGTAGCCGCGGAGCTGTCTGTCAACGGGAAGGTCGGCCCAGGCGGTGCCATCGAACACCTGCGGCCCCTTCGTCGTAACAGCCAGACAGTGTCCGGCGGCGTTGAAAGCCGCGCTCACGATGACGCGGTCGCCGCCGAGAGGATGGCGCACGACCGAGGTCGGTGCGCTCAAGGAGCCCTGACGGCTCATGCTCTGCACGCTGCCGAGCCAGCGTGGGCTGACGCGCGCACTGTGCGGCTTGTCGCTGAGCCACGGCATGATCCCTTCCGCGAAGGTGCGAGCCGACGCGGGGCGCGCCTCGGGATTGTACGCCGTGGCCCGTGCGAGCGCTGCGTCGAGGGCACTGATCGCCGCGGGGCGATCACGCAGTTCCGGACAGAGCCCCCTGGCATCGGCCAGGCTTCGGCGTTCGGTGCACTCCGCTTCGCGGAACGCTTCCACGCTCGTCTCCGCACAGAAGTAGTGCTCGCCCGTGAGCACGAAGTACACGAGCCCCGCGAGCGCAAACACGTCCGTATGCGGCCCAATCGTCGAACCGCGCACCATGACCTGCTCGGGGGCGAGATAGCCCGGAGTTCCGACCGTGACGTCGCCGAAGGTCACCGCAAGGCCGACGGAGCGGGCGATCCCGAAATCGGAGATCTTGAACATCTCCGTCTCACCGCTTCCGCAGCAAAGCACGTTGCCCGGCTTCAGATCGCGGTGGATCACGCCGGCCCCGTGGATCTCGCCGAGTCCTCGACTCAGCGCCTCCAGCGCACGGCCGGCCCGCTCTGGATCGAATCCGTAGCCGGTGGAACGTAGTGAGTACGCGACCCGGTCGTCGAGCGCCGTGCCTTCGGCGCCACCGTGGACGTATTCGATGGCGAGCCACGGCAGCGGCGGCACGTGCACCGTGCCCATGGGAGGCAGGGTGCCCGTGTCGACGAAGCGCACGACGTACGGGCAGGGCGGCATCCGCTCGTTGAGCCGTCCCAAGGCCACCGCCTCTTTGCGTACGACAAGCGACCCCGTCTCTTCCCCGCCCTGCACCAGCTGAGGCAGTATGACTTTGACGACGACCGGCGTCCGCCCCTGGGCCGAGAGACGGATCGCGAAATAGGCCTTGGCCGTGCCCCCCTGCCCCAGGAGTCGATCGAGGTGGTACTGGACGCCCCTGAGCAGCTCGGATGAGAAGCTTCTCCCGACGAGGGGGTCCTGGGGTACCGGCAGGCTCGAGTTCATGCCCAGACCTACGGGGCCATCGGAACACAATGTCATGGTCGCCCTATCAACTCAAGGGCCAATCAGGCCCCCGGGTGGATCGGCCGGATCCGGGATGTCGATCACGCTCGTCAGGGGTGGGCGTCGGTCTTGCCGGTGTGCCGGACATCCTCGCCCTTGACCATGAACACGACCATTTCCGCGAGATTCGTCGCGTGGTCAGCGACCCGCTCCAGGTATTTGCCGACGGACTGAAGCCGCGTCACGCACTCGGTGGTCCGGGGGTTCGCCGCCATCTCGTCCACGAGCTCGTGGAAGAGCTGAGCATAGTAGGCGTCCACCGTACTGTCACGAACGATGACCTGCTCGGCCTTGTCCGCATCGGCGGCCACGTACGAGTCGAGAGCATCGTGCAGCATCCCCAGCGCTGCCTCGGCGATACGTGGGATCGAATGCTTGGCGACGAGTCTCGCACACGAACCCAGCTCGACCACGCGCTCGGCTATGTTCACGCCCAGGTCTCCGATGCGCTCGAGATCGGTCACGACCTTGAGAGTGGTCGCGATGAAGCGCAGATCGGACGGGACGGGTTGCCGTTTGGCCAGGATGCGCAGGGCCATGCCGTCGATATCCTTCTCCAACCGATCGATCTTCTCGTCGTCGACGATGATCTGTTGGGCGAGCTCCAGCTGCCCGCGCTCGAATGCCGTCATGGCCCGCTCGAGAGCCTGCTCGACCTTGGCGGCCATGAGCAGTAGCTGTTCCCTCAGCGTATCGAGCTCCGTCTCGTACTCGCGATCGGTGTGACGCAGCATGACCGGCCTCCGTGATCTGGGGAGTGTACTCTGCGCCCGGGCTCGAGGGTAAGAGCCCCCTCTCGCCGGCCCCCAACGGCCCGGCGAGAACCTGCGGTCAAGGAAGTGGACCTGCCGGACAGCCTGATTGTCTTCCTGCTCGACGAGGCGCCGGCCCCGGTCGTGGCTGCGCTCGAGAACCCGTCCGAGCAGCTCACGGCCGGCGGGCGTCAGCGGCCATCGAGCGAAAGGTCGGCGTAGCGGTCGGGGGTCCTTCCGCGCTGGGCGGCTCGGCCCTGGTACTGCGCCGTCCCAGGTCCGCTATCCTGTGGCCGTGCAGAAGATCCTTGTAGTGGAGGACGAGGAGGACCTCGTCGAGCTCATCCGCTACAACCTCGCGAAGGGGTCGTTCCAGGTCCTGGCGGCCGAGTCCGGAGAAGAGGCGTTGCGCCTCGCGGTGGCCGAGGCCCTCGATCTAGTCCTCCTCGACCTCATGCTGCCGGGCATGGATGGCCTCGATGTGTGCCGAAGGCTCAAGGCGGATGCGCGGACCGCACGCCTCCCCATCGTCATGGTGACCGCCAGAGGCGAGGACGCGGACATCGTCGCCGGTCTCACGCTGGGCGCAGACGACTACATCACCAAGCCGTTCTCCCCCAAGGTCCTCGTGGCGCGCGTACGGGCCGTGCTGCGCCGCGTCGAGGCAGCCGCGCGGCCGCAGCCAGAGGACCTCGCCATCGGCGAGCTCACGATCTCGAGGGAGCGTCGGGAGGTGCTCTTGCGGGGACGGCCCGTGGATCTCACCGCCCGGGAGTTCGACCTGCTCATTCTTCTGGCGAACCGGCTGGGCTGGGTGTTCACGCGCAGCCAGATCAACGACGCGATCCATGGCGATGACCGCGCCGTCACGGACCGGGCAGTGGACGTGCAGATCGTCGGTCTGCGCCGAAAGCTCGGCCCGGCGGGCAAGCTGGTAGAAACCGTGCGCGGCATCGGCTACCGGCTGAAGGAGTGACACGGTGCCCCGCCGCCGATCCCTGATCTGGCTTCTCTTCGCCGCCTTCCTCGCCGTGGTGCTCGCCGCCGCCTGGGTCGTCGCCGGCATGGTCGAGCATTGGAACCTCGATCGGACGAAGGTGTCGCTCGAAGCCGATGCGTGGCTGTTCTCCGCCGCCGCCGAACAGCTTCTCGCGCCGTCGCGCAGGGAAGAGCTGCAGCGCCTCTGCCACGAGTACGGTCGGCGCTCCAACCTGCGGCTCACTGTAATCCTCCCCGACGGGACCGTGGTGGCCGAGAGCGAAAAGGACCCCCGTAGGCTCGTGAACCACTCCGACAGGCCCGAGTTCGCCGCGGCGCGCGCCGGGAAGGTCGGCGTTGCCGTGCGCCCGAGCGCAACGCTGAAACGCGACATGGTCTACGTCACGGTGCCGGTCACGGCGCCGGACGGCGTGCGGGCCGTGGTCCGCGCCGCGGTGCCGCTGGCGCACGTACGCGAGGCGTACAAGTCCGAACTCGCGAGCGCGGCGTTCGGCGGCGTGCTCGTGCTCGCCTTCGCCGCGGTCCTCGCGTGGCTCACGGCGCTGTGGCTCAACCACCCGCTGCGCCGCCTGCGCTCTGATCTCTTGCGGTTCGGAGAAGGTGACCTTTCCCACAGACTCTCTGTGCCCGGGATCGAGGAGTATGGTGCGCTCGCTGAGACGATGAATCGGTTGGCGGCGCAGCTCGAGGAGCGCGTGCGGACCATCACCGAGCAACACGACGAGCTCGAGGCAGTGCTCGCGGGGATGGTGGAGGCGGTGCTCGTGGTCGACGCGGACGACAGGATCGTCAGGATGAACCGCGCGGCCGCGTTGCTGTTCGGCGTCGACCCCGACGCGGCCCGCGGCAAGGCGCTCTACCGCGTGATCCGAGATTCGGACCTGACCAACCTCGTGAACCGAACCCGGGCCGGATCCGACGTCGTCGAGGCCGAGATCGCGACGCACATCGCCGGCGAGCGCATCCTGCAGGCCCACGGCACTCACCTGCCGGACGATCGCGGCCGTCCGGCAGGTGCATTGGTGGTGCTCAACGACGTGACCCGGCTAAAGAAGCTCGAATCGATGCGCCGCGACTTCGTGGCCAACGTGTCCCACGAGCTCAGAACGCCAATCACGAGCATCAAGGGATTCGTGGAGACCCTCCGGGACGGCGCACTCGAGGACCACGAGAACGCGCGCGGCTTCCTGGACATCGTCGCCCGCCACGCGGACCGGCTCAACGCGATCATCGAGGATCTCCTCGCCTTGAGCCGGCTGGAGCGCGACGCGGAGTCTGGCGCGATCGCCCGCGAGCCGGCGCCGTTGAGGCCGATCCTTGAGGCCGCAATCTCCCTTTGCGTCCCCGTCGCGACCGCGAGAGGCGTCCGCATCGAACTCGACTGCGACGGCGCGCTCGAGGCCTGTGTCAACGCAGCCCTGCTGGAACAGGCCGTGGTCAACCTGCTGAACAACGCCGCGAACTTCTCCGAGCCGGACACCGTCGCAACCTTAGCCGTGCGGCGGGACCCTGTGTCCGGCGAGGTCTCCGTCGAGGTACGCGACCAGGGCTGCGGGATCCCGGCCGAGCACCTGCCGCGCATCTTCGAGCGGTTCTACCGGGTCGACAAGGCGCGCAGCCGCAAACAGGGCGGCACGGGTCTGGGCCTCGCCATCGTCAAGCACATCGCCCAGGCTTGCGGCGGCTCGGTGTCGGTCGAGAGCGAGGTCGGCCGCGGCAGCGCGTTCGCGATCCGTCTGCCCGGGTAGCGCCAAGCTTCACCTGACGTGCCCCAGCATCATGAGTCCCTTGATGACGAGCACGCCGATCGCCCCCATGGCCGCGGTGGCAGGGATGGTCAGGACCCACGCCCAGACGATGCTCCGCGCGAGCATCCAGCGCACGGCGGAGACCCGCTTCGCGGCGCCCACGCCCATGATGGACGACGAGATGACGTGCGTCGTGCTCACCGGCGCGCCGATGGCCGACGCCGCGGCGATCACGGCCGCGGCCGCGGTCTCGGCCGCGAAGCCGTTGATCGGCTGGAGCCGAATCATGTTGATGCCCATGGTCTTGATGATCCGCCAGCCGCCGGCGGCGGTGCCGATTGCCATCGCCGTGGCGCACGAGACCATGACCCAGATCGGGACGTTGGTGCCGGACGGCAGGATCCCGGCGCCGATGAGCGCGAACGTGATGATCCCCATCGACTTCTGCGCGTCGTTCATGCCGTGGGTGTAGGACATGAACGCGGCCGAGACGATCTGCAGCTTGGAGAACCAGCGATTCACGAACTGCGGTGTGGCCCGCGCGAGCGCGAGGAACAGGAACTTCATGAACAGGAAGCCCAGCAGTAGCCCGACGACCGGCGACGTGACGAGCGGAATGAGCACCTTCTCGACCACGCCGTCCCACTTCACGATCCCGACGCTGGCGGTGAACGCGATCGAAGCTCCGACCAGCCCGCCGATGAGTGCGTGCGATGAGCTCGACGGGATGCCATAGTACCACGTGATCAGATCCCAGGCGATCGCCGCGATCAGGGTGGCGATCACGATGTACTCGGGCACCATCGCCGCGTCGATGAGCCCGCTCGAGATCGTCTTGGCCACGCTGTGGCTCATGAGCGCACCCAGGAAGTTCAGGCCCGCCGCCATGACGATCGCCTGGCGAGGCGAGAGCACGCGCGTGGAGACCGAGGTGGCGATGGAGTTCGCGGTGTCGTGAAACCCATTGATGAAGTCGAACGTCAGCGCGAGCAAGACGACCGCGACGAGGATCGCGAGCGTGGCGATCTCAGGCATGCTTCACCACGACGCTCAGGATGAGGTTCGCCACGTCCTCGCACGCGTCGAGCGCGCTCTCGAGGCTCTCGTACACCTCCCTCCACTTTAGCACCTCGAGCGGATCCTTCTCCTGGGTGAACAGGGTATGCACGGCGCGCCGGCGCAGACGATCCCCCTCGTTCTCGAGCCTGTTGACTTCGATCACCTTGACTTTGAGCTCCTTGCTCTTCTTGAAGTGCTTCATCTCCTTGGTCAGCGCGTGGACCTCGGCCGTGGCCTCAACAATGAGCCGCACGAGCGACTTGGCGTCGTCTTTCACGGTCTGCACGTCGAACATCATGAACAGGTGCGCTGTCGACTCGATGGCGTCCGTGATGTTGTCGAGGTCCTTGGAGATCGCGAACAGATCCTCGCGGTCGATCGGCGTGATGAAAGACTTGTTCAGCCGATCCATCATCGCGTGTACCTGCTGGTCGCCCTCGTGCTCCTTGTCCTCCAGCGCCTTGATCTTCGCATCGGGGTCGTCGAAATGCAGCACGAGGTCCTGCAGGATCAGGGCTGACTGGTACGCGATCTCCGAAGCGGCCTCGAACACGTCATAGAACGACGTCTCTCGCTGGGTCATTCGAAACATACGGGCGAACCTCCTTGTGGCGAGGTGATCCTGCGGGCCGAATGTTAGGGGAGTGTGAGAGATCGGAGAAAGCGCACCCGAGCTGCGAGTCAGAGCCTTCTGGACATACCCGCACGATGGTCTGTCACACTGAGTCCGTCCGCTGCTTTCGCCGTCCCTTCCGCGGTCAGCGGCGTTCTGCAGGATGCTCGTCGCCGCCGACGTCGCCATGCATGCGTCGCACACAGGGGCGCGGTTCGCTGCCAACCGTCTGGTTCGCTCTGCCCGCCTCGGACGAGCTCTTGAGGCCCGCGCCGATGCCGGCCTCGTGGTAGATGGCCTCAACCTCACCCAAGGTCAACGGAAGGTGCTGGGACTCCTGGGCCGGACGGGCCACGGGCTCGAGCGGCAAGCCGGTGGTCTCGAAGTCGACCTGCCCCGCCTGCAGCCGACCGATGGCTGTCTCTGCGCCGGCGCGCTCGTGGCTGACGTGCCCCTGGGCACTTGCCCGCCTGCCGTGTATCCAATACCGGCGCTCCCTGCAAGCAATCGGATGGTTGGCCCTTGTTGGCCCCAGCCGGGCGACGGCCGTCGGCGGCGCGGGGAACGCCAGCGCTCGAAGCCGGGCTCAGAACGTGACCTGAGCGGCCAGGATGCCCTGCGTATCGGGAGAAGCCTCGTTCCAGTCGAACCGGCTCAGGCTCGCCTGAAGCTTCGCGTTGTGCTTCCTCACGTAGTAGTTCAGGCCCGCTTCGTAGGCCCAGACTTCGTCGCTCGCCGACGTGGCCGCGGCGTCTACGTCCTTGTCCAGGAACCCAACCCGGACCACGGGCTGCACGACGTCGGCGAAGGTGTAGCCCAGCATCGCGTACGAGCCATGCCCCTCGGTTCGATCCGATCCTGCGGGCTTGTCCCAGAAGCGTATGTACTCGGCCTGAAGCAGCACTCCCTTGCGCTCGAGCCGAAGATCCGCTTCCGCACGGTCCTTGGTGAAAACGTCCGAGTCCTGCCGCTCGCCGACTGCCAGGTAGCCCACGGCGCCCACCATGAGGCCATCGAACGGATAGGCCTCGAGCCGCAGCGCGACGTCCTTCTGGTTGTTGGAGTCGAGTCGATTCAGGCCCTCCCCGTTGTACACGCCGGCGACGTACCCGAGACTCTCGAACTTCTTCTCGACGCGCAAGCCGAGGTCCCGGCGATCGCCATAGGTCCGGGCGACCAGAGCCCGCTCCGGCATGATGAGCTTTCCCGAAGAGTTGAAGCCTTCCCAGCTCACCGGGATCTTGAACTGCCCGAGCGACACCTCTGCATAGTCGGTCAGATAGGTGATGTAGAAGTCCTGAAGGATCGAGTTGTCTGCCGGGGCCGCGGGAACGGCTACCGTCGCGGGCGGGTCCTGTTCGGGTGTGACAGGAACCTGCGCACTGCCCCACTTGAATGCCTTGGCTGGGTCGACCATGACACAGTAGCCGACGGCCTTCGGCACGACCTGCCCGCTCAGTTTGAGCTCGGCGCGTCGAACACGCGCGGTGCTCGCGGTATTGCGTTCCTGGGTAAGCCCGTGCTGGTGCTGCACGAACACCCAACCCTGAAGTAGCGCGCCCCACTTGACAAAGCCGTCGTCACTGACCGCGACCCGATCCGGCGGGGACGGGGCTTCTGGCGATGGAATGGCCGACGGCGCTTCTGGAGTGGCGGTTTGTTGGCCATTCTGTTGCGATGCGGTGGCATTCTGTCGTTGTTCGGGTGTCGTGACTGGAACCGCGGACGCCTCGATGCCAGGTGCACCGGCGGCAGGCGCCGACACGGCGGCGGACGCTGCGCCGGGCTCGGCCTGCGGAGCCTCCGGCGGAACCACGGCCGACGGGACTTGCGGCTCTTGGGCCAGAAGCCATGCCGAACAGGTCGAAACGAAGAGAAATGAGGCCCGGCCTGCGGACAGTATCGAATGCGTGCGTCTCATGTCGTATGTCACCTTGGGCGGCAGTAGACTCCGCAAAAGTGACGTCTCGGTGACGCTACCGTAGCGAGTACAAGAAGATCACGTGGCAAGACAGAGTACGATGTTGGACGTTCGGTGCGGACCTACCCTGCTGCCGTCTGCCCGCCTTCCGGCAAGGTGAAACTGAACGTGGTGCCCTGGCCCAGCGTGCTCTCTACGCGAACCTCGCCGTTCATGGCCTCGACCAAGTGCTTGACGATCGCTAGTCCCAGGCCAGTTCCTCCGAGTTCACGAGAGCGGCCGGTGTCGACGCGATAGAACCGTTCGAACAGGCGCGACAAGTGGCGCTGCTCGATGCCGGGGCCATTGTCCGAGACGCTCACGACCACGCTGCCGTCCGAGCGTTCTGCTCGGAGTCCCACACGCGCACCGGTCCCACAGTACTTGGTGGCGTTGTCGACCAAGTTGGTCAGCACGTGCTCGAGCGCGCGCCGATCGGCAAACGCGACGACCGTGCCAGGGCTAGAGCTCACGATTTCGATGCCCTTGGCGCGGGCCCGATGCGAGAACATCGCGGCGATATGCCCGAGCACGGGCTCGAGCGCGAGCGGTTCCCGGCTGAGGTGAAACTCGCGGGACTCGATTCGGGACAGGTTGAGAACGTCCTCGATGAGGTCCCTCAAACGCACGGCGTTGCGCTCGATGATTTGAACGAAACCCGCCACGGCCCCGGGATCCCGCTCCACGGCGTCCACGAGCGTCTCCGCAGCGGAGCAGATGGTGGCTATCGGCGTGCGCAGCTCGTGCGACACATTGGCGACGAATTCGCGGCGCAGCGACTCCAAACGCCGCATTTCCGTGACATCGACGAACACGGCGAACACCGCCTCGGACTGTCCCGGGAGCCGGGCGGCACGCACCATCAGCCGGCGCGGCCTGAGCCCTGTGATTTCGAGTTCCCGAGTGACGTCTTCGCGGGACGACCGAGCTTCGTCCAGTAGCTCCTTGAGCTCCGCGTGGCGGACCACTTCGAGCGGCTTCATCCCCTGCGCCGTTTCCTCGAGCAGAAGCATCTCGCGAAGCGCCGGGTTGAACAGCTCGATGCGCCCCTCGCGGTCCAAGAGTAGAACACCCTCGTGCATGCCGCGAACGATGCCGCTGAGCCGGTCGCGTTCGGCTCGAAGCTCGACCGTGGCCTGCGCCAGGCCCTGCGCCAGCTGGTCGAGTGCGCGTCCGAGATCTCCGTACTCGTCGGAACGCGCCACGCGTGCTCGCGCGTTCAGATCGCCCTCAGCCATGCGCCCTGCGGTCTCGATCAGCGATCGGGCGGTGCGTGAGACCAGATGAGCCGCTGCCATGGAGAGAACCGCTGCGACAGCGAGCGCGGCAAGGGCGCCGAGCAGCATGATGCCGGTAAGCTTGGAGATGGCGCTGTCAATCTGGGTCAGCGGCACGGCCACTCGCGCGACGCCCGCCAAGCGACCGCCCGAACCGAACGGCACCGCCGCATAGAGCGTGCGATGCTCCACCGTGGCGCTGAAGCGCGCGCTCTCCCCGAATCCTTGCGCGAGAGCCGCGACCACCTCCGGGCGGCTGCCGTGGTTCTGCAACGTCCGCAGCCTGTCGCTCGGCACCTCCGAATCGCCGATGACTACGCCGTCTCGGCGAATCAGAGTCACCCTGGCCTTCGCTTTCGCGCCAATGCGATCGGCCAGTGCGTCCCATGCGGCGAAGTCGTCGCGCGCCACGTCTACAGAGTCGACCTCGAGCGCCACCAGAGCCGTGCGCACGTGGAGGTCCCCTCGGATATTGCTCAGCAACAAGCGTTCGAGCTCGTTGCGCATGGCCAGATAGGCCACGATCATGGTCACGGCGATCAGACCGAATGCGGTCGCGAACAACCGAGAGCGAATGCCGAACCTCACGCCGGTGCCTCGGCCGGTGATTCGACGAAGCGGTACCCCACACCCCGCACGGTTTCCACGTAGTCGCGCGCGTCCTCGAGCTTCTCACGCAGCCGCTTGACGTGCGTGTCCACCGTGCGTGTCGTGATGTCCGCCTGTATGCCCCAGACATCCTCGAGCAGCGTGGTGCGGCTCTGCACCCGGTTCCTGCGATCGTACAGGGTCATGAGCAGCTTGAACTCCAGCGCGGTGAGCTCGACTTCCCGGTCGCTCACCCATACCCGGTGCGCGTCCCTGTCGACCTTGAGACACCCGAAGCGTATCGTGCTCTCGACCTTGCCGGGCTCGGCCTTGGCTCGACGCAGGACCGCCTGCACCCTGAGTAGCAGCTCACGCACGCTGAACGGCTTGACGACGTAGTCGTCCGCCCCGAGCTCGAACCCGACGACTCGATCGATCTCCTCTCCGCGCGCGGTCACCATGACGACCGGGATGTGTCGCGTGGCAGCTCCCTCCTTGAGCTGACGGCAGACTTCGGTCCCGGGTATGTCGGGCAGCATGAGATCCAGGAGGATCAGGTCGGGTAGCTGCTCGCGAGCCAACCGGAGTCCTTGCTCTCCTCGCAGCGCCGAGACGACCTGATGCCCCGCTTGCTTCAGGTTGTACTCGAGGATCTGCTGTAGGTCCTGTTCGTCTTCGACTAC
>JAFGIS010000078.1 GCA_016929495.1 Polyangiaceae bacterium
GATCCCCTTGCGACCGAGGCAGTCGAGCAGGAGCTGGCGGGCCCGTCCGAAGTTCTTGAGGAAGGTGTTGAGCTTCATGCCCAGCTCGTTCGCGAGCGCTGCGTCCGGCTCGGCCCCCTCGGCCGCCAGCCGCGCATCGAGAACCTTGGCGGGTTGTGCCGGCAGGCGGTCGCGGCAATCGGCAACCGCGCGGCGCAGCAGTGGATCCGGCTCGAGCGGCGGCACGATCGCAGCCTCCTCGCCGGGTGTGAACGATCCGTCGCGGCGCCGGCGAACCTCGTCGAGCGCGAGGTTACGCGCGGCGCGGGTCGCAAATCTGAGGAGCGTGTTGCCCTTCCCATCGCGCTCGAGGCGGGGCGCCACCTGCCAGGTACGCAAGAGCGCCTCCTGCACCACGACCTCGACATCCACCTGCGTGGCAAAGCGCACGAGGCTCAGGCGGAGCGCGAGCTCGGCGCCGGCGACCCAGCGGGCAAACGCAGCGGAGTCCCCGGCGACGATGGCATCGAAATACGGGTCAAGGTCGACCATGCTCGACCGATCCGAGCGCGGACCGCCGGGTGAGGTCAATCCAGATCTCGCCCGCCGAAACCCCAACGGGCGCGCGCTCGAGGTCCGAAGGACGCTCTATCGTCAGACGCAACGTGTGTCCGGGGGAGACCTGCACGGAGCTCGTGCTGCGCCCGCGCACGACCGCACATCGTATCCGCGTGCCATCGTCGAGAACGAGCTCGACCCAACCCGGGAGCTCCCAGTCGAAGGCCTGCTCGATGGCAGCCTCGACCACGAGCTCCTGGCCGTCGTCGAGCGCGATGCGGCCGCGGAGCGTCACGGTTGGGCCCATGCCGTCCTTCGGGACCCTGGGCGAGGGCCCCGAAGCGGTGGGAGCGGCCGGGGGTCTGGCGAAAACCCCTGCGACCCGGCGGAGCATGCCGAGCTTGTGCCCCCTTGCCCCGAAGGGGCCGCCGGCTGCTGGTGACCGCGGCGTTGCCGGCGCGCTGGCAGCCGCCATGGAGAGCCTTGGCCCCCGGGGCGCTCCGCCCGCAGGGGCCGCCAGTCTCACCATGAGTGGGGCCGGGCTCGGCGTCACGACGCAAGGCATTGCCATGCAAGCCGGCCGCAACCCAAGACCCTCCACGGACATTCCGTGCGGCAATGGCTGGGGCTGTGTCAGCCGTCGCATGGGCTTCGTCGGGTCGACGGTCTGCCCTTCGGTGACCGCGACCCACGAGGTGAGCCGGGTGCTCACCTCGAAGGCGAGTCCGAGGGTTTCGATCTCGGCTTCGTGGGCCTTGCGCGACTCACCCGCGGCGATCAACAGCTCGAGTCCCTCGATCCGTTCACGGACGAAGAGCACGGGTAGCGCGCCCGTGCCTGTTGCGACCTCTGCTGGCGGCACCGAAAGCCGCTGCTCCCAGGCGCCATCGGCCGTTGTGCCACTCACCACGAGCTCTCCACCCGCCGGCTCGAGCTCCAGGGGTATCAGTGCAGGGGCTCCTCCCATCAGGTCCGAGACAGCGTGGCTGGCGAGCGCCTTCAGCGCAGAGCCAGAGACCTTCACGTCGACGAGTGCCGGAGCGTGCATCCGCGCCAAGAGCCGACCGATCAGCGGCGCAACATCGACGCCGAGCTCCGCGATCTGCTCGCTGCCCCGGCCAGCCCGCGCCAGCGGTCCCGTGAGCGAACGGTTGACAGCGCTGCCGATCCCGAGCGTGTGCACGCGGGATCCGACGGGCAGTCGCCGAAGCACCTCGGCGACGATCTCCTCCTCGAAACCGATCAGCCCGTCGGTGACCACCAACACCTGGCGCTGGGCCCCTTCGCGGAGCGAATCGAGGGCCGCGACGATTGCCTCGCGCATCTCGGTTGCGCCGCCGGCCCTGAGCCGCGCGAGCCAGCCTCGGGCCGCCCGCCGATTCTGATCGGTGGCTGCCGTCGCTCCGCTGCGAAAGCGCCGCGGTTCGGATCCGAACTCGATGAGCTCGAAACGGTCGCTGGGGCCCAGGCTGTCGATGAGCGCGCCGACCACGCGCTTGGCCTGCTCCAGCGGTTCGCCCCTCATCGACCCGCTCGTGTCCAGCAGAACGATCAGATCGCGCGGTACCGGGCGCTCCACGGCGTTGGGCGGCACCAGGGTGAGCAGCCCGAACGCAGACGCTGCGCGCGGGTGCTCGGCACTCGGTCGCCCGACGTCGAGCGCGACCGATACGACGGGAGCAGCTACCGCCCAGGTGACGACAACGTCGCGGTCGAGCCTCGCACCGGCTTCCTCCGCGAGCCCGACACAGCACGCGTCGGTCGTCGGGTGCGTCACGAGGGCGTGGCTCGGCGAGGTGACCTTCCCGCCGCTGGCGAGCGCGTCGCGGATCGTTACCTCTAGCAGGCAAACGAGTCCTTCGGCATCCTGTGCCACGTCCACGATCACACGGTCGGCGTCGGACACCCGCCCCTCGTTTCCGAGATAGCGTGGGGCTACCACGGTCGGGAACCGCCACTCCCACGCGCCCTCCGGCAGCCATACCAGCGGGTGGTCCACGATGATCTCGATCGTCAATTCGGCTCCAGCCGGGAGGTTTCCGACTTCTTGCGTGAAGACGCTCGATCGCTCCTGTTCGAGCAGCGCGGCGCTCCGTCCTACCGCGAGCGCCTCCTCGAATTCGGCACGTGCCGTGTCGCGCCGTTCGATGCGCCCCACGATGCGCTCACCAGCAAGCACAAACGAGAAGCCGCTGACCGCGCCGTCCGCCGGGAGTGGGAGTCGGTAGGTGACGGTGAGCGGGTCGCCGAAGGGATTGGCGAAGCGCTGCTCGACCACGGTGCGGGCGCGGCCCGCGCACGCGTCCGCCCGGAGTGTGGTGGCACGCAGGGGTAGCTCACGCCCATCCGGCGCGACGAGGCGGCCACCGGTCGTACAAGCGGGGGTACTCAGAACACTGCGAGACAACGCGGGCATCATAGAAGGTCCTTTCCGAGGTGCGGAGTTCGACCCGCTAACGAAGCCCGGAGCGGTTTGGTGACACCGTTTCTGGGTCCCTGGCCCTGGTGTCTCTGCGGCCCCCTGGCCGGCACATGCTTCGGTGCGCTGGCCCAGTGCCCTGTCCTGGAGATAGGGCACCACGCGATCTACATCTTGCATCAGCAGTCTATCGTCTGACGCAACAGCCGAGCCCTCATTGGACGGGTTCTCGCGGTTTCTGCCCTGGCACACGCGGTGCATCGCCGACACCCATCGACTACGGCGGTTCCCGCGCCGGGCGTGGTCAGGCTTCTCCCGTTCGGCGGTCGGGGACAACAGCAGTCCTCTTCTGGCCCATGCCTGGCGCTCCTGGCGTGTCGAACCTCCCGTAGTGGCCCAATGGGACGCAATCGCGTTGTACGGGAAAGGTGGAGAGCGATGAGACTTCTGGCGAGGTGGAGATGGCTGGGACTGGCGATGGGAACCATGGCCTGTGGGCAGGGAGCAGAGCCCTCGGGCTACGTCCTCATCGATCGCGAAGCTAGAGCTGCTGGTTACAGAGTGGAGAAGGACGGCCGCACGGAATCGGCAACGTTGCCCTTGGCGCTGGAGGACGCACAGGAGGCGACGTTGGTCAATGCGGATTCGCGGCAGTCATTGACCGCACAACCGGGTGAGGTCGTCATTGTGCGTGGGGCCAATGCAGAGACCGAACGCGGGATGATTGGCCGAGATGTCGAGCCGGACATGCTGGACCTCGAGGCTCCAGAAGGTGTCGCACGCGAGCTGGCAGCGGCCGTGGGAGGTGAGCTGGACGCCCGAGGGGCGACCTGGAGACTCACGGCACTCGATGCGTGGGAACTGGCCTCCCAGATGCCGGTTCCGGCAGAAGTGGTTGGGGCGGCGCCTGTCGCGATCGACGCCGTGGCCACCGCAGAGCTGGCGCTGACCGATGAGACACGAGCGAGCACGGGTCAGGCCTCGACGGGCACCGTCGCGCCATCACTCAGCGCCCAGGGCCCCGGCTCGAGTGCCTCGCGATCGACGGACGTTGCGGGCACTTGGCAGGGACAACTGTACTCCGAGCGACACGGAGCCTGGTACGAGTTCACCGTCACGATGCGACAATCGGCGAGAGGGCTGCGCGGCGAGGTCACCGCACACAGCTGGTCCGGCACCCCCGACGATCCGATGGTGCCTGCCAAGTGCAACGGCGGTGAGCGGTGGAAGGTTCGCGAGGCGGCCCAGGGAACCGTGGGCGCAGAGGGGACGATCACGCTGGAGAGCCAGTCTTGGGCCGTCCTGAAGCGGTGCTGTGGCGAGGCTCCGGCACCGGGCGAGTACGCTCTCGACCATTTCGTGGGCGGGCTCTCGGCCGACGGCAATCAGTGGAACGCCGAAGTCCACGATCACCACGTGATGTGGCCTGGAATACCAATCGTGCTGAAGCGTTTGAGCGACGCTGGCCGCTAGTGCCGCGTTTCGATTGAGTTGAGGGGCCGGAAGCGATGCCCCCAGCTGGGTGAGGGCGTCGCTTCCGGCCCCAAACCCACTCGTCTGACCCGCGGCACCTCTTCATTGTTGGTCATCGTTTCGAGTGAAACGATGCACTAGCCCTGGCGAGGCAGTCCAGGGACGACGAACCGGGTTCGACCGGGCGCGCGGATCCATCGCAAAGACTAGCGGGCAGCGGGCGTGGTCGCCATGGGCACCGATGTCCTGGGCAGGTGGACGGGCCGGAACGCGACGCGCGGGCGATGCCAGTCCGGCGCGGCCGATGGGCCGCCCATCGTGCTCGACCTGTTCTGCGACAAGGCCATCCGGTCGCAGCGTGTCACAACACGGGTCGGAACAGAGCGTGGCGCGCTACTCCCCAAGATTTCCGGACTTCGCGATCCCTGGGATTCGAATGGCTTTCGGTATGCATGTGTTGCTGACGCTCCTCGCCGTGTTCGGCGCCCTCGTCTTCGGCTTCCACCCCGCTGTGGTCACGACCAAGGTCGCTCTGTCTTCTTCCCTTCGAGAGCGCGGTCAAATCGACGATCTGGGCGCCTGGTTTTCCGCGGCTCAGCCGCGTTATGACCGCTGGGCCGAGCACCATAGAACGACACGGCATGCCGCTGCCGTACACCGTGAGGATGTCTCGGCCACGGAATGGCCCATGTTTGGTTCGGTCTTCTACATGCTCTCCGCGGAGGAGCTCCTACGTTCCAAACAGATTGTCTTGACCGGTCAGGTCCGGACCTCCTTGGCAGGCGCCGCTCGAGTCATCGCCGATCCCGTCAGCGGTTCGTGGGTGCGACGCAAATGGGGTAAGAGCTACCTCGACAAGGAGAACGTCTTCTATCGGATGCTCCTGGTGCTGGGCCTCGACAGCTACGGCAAGATGACGAACGACACCCGGTACGCTTCGCTCGTAGCCAAGCACGCTCGGGGGCTGTCGAGCGAGCTCTTGGCCGCGCCGTACCGTGTCTTGGACGACTACCCAGGCGAGTGCTATCCCTCTGACATCGTGTGGGCCACCGCGGCCATCGCACGCGTGGAGACGCTGTCCAAGGCCGAGCGTGCCCGACTGTCGCGCGAGGTGATGGCCTCTCTGGCAAAACAGCTGTCGGACGAGTATGGCTTGCCCGCGATGCGCGTCGACTCACGAACGGGACGCATCCTGCAGGGCTCGCGTGGCTGCTCCAACTCGGGCCTGCTCAGTTTTGCCTACGAGCTGGCGCCGGGAACTGCACGAGACTGGTACTCTCGGTACGAAGCTCACTACTGGACGAAGAGCCGTTGGCTCGCCGGCTTCCGCGAGCACGCCCGCGGTGCCCGACAGGCGTTCGCCGATGTCGATTCCGGACCGATCCTGTTCGGCATTGGCACAGCCGCCTCGCTCTTTGGCGTGGGCGCAGCACGCGCCGCCGGGAGGTTCGATCACGCCGCGCCGATGACGATGGAAGCCGTCGCCGCTGCTTGGCCCACGCCGTTCGGCCTTCTGGTCCCGGGCGTCATGGGTTGGCTCGCGGCTGACAGCTGGTCTCTGGGCGAGACGGCCTTCCTCTTCGCCATGACCCGCCCCAACCACCTGGACCGCGCCATCGCGTTCACCGGGAGTCCGCCCCTGGTCGTACTCGCCTACATCTTGCTGTACTGGGCGTTGGGCTTCGGTTTGCTTTGGCTCCAGTGGTGGCACTGGCGGCGTTGGCGCACAGCGCGTGTTCGGGCGGCAACGACTGCTCGCGCCTGAACCGATCGGCAACAGGCCCGGTCGCGAGTCCGTTCGCTGTCTCGACGTCCACGACCTGGGACGCGATGGAGCGAATCGCGGAGAAGGCGGTCTTCTGCCAAGTGATGTGACGGTCGGTGACGTCCGCTCACCCGAGCGAGCCCTCTGGTTCAGCCACTGCATCGGGCTCGTGGTACTCGTCCCATTGGGGCGATTCGCTCTGGTCTTCGAGCAGCAGAAGGTCGTCGAGCACTTGGTCGGCGGTCTCAGGCGTACCTTCGATGGCCTTCAATCCACTCATGGTGACAACTGAGCGCGCGTAGCGCGTTGCGGCCTTGACGGCCTGCTGAAACGTCTCGATGACGCCCTGACCGTTCGAGGCAACCGCCGGCAGCGTCGGGATCTCTTGGCGCCAACGGAGCTGTTCGATGAGCTCGCTGGCCGGCAAAGCTCCGGGCACATCTTGCTTGTTGGCCTGAATCAAGTAGGGGACGGCAGGGCGTCGCTCGCGCAGGTAGCGCTGCAACAGGAGAAGCCGCTGTCGAGCATAGGCCAGGTGATCGGGGCGGCTGTCGCACACGAAGACGACGCAATCAGCGGTCCTGATGAGGGGCCGCCGTCGGTAGCAACGCAGCTCTTGACCCGTCACCGAGATGAGCTGGACGCGGATCGGGAGCTTTCCCTGGGCCGCCACGTCGAGCTCCATCCAGTCGAAGAACATGGTGCGCCCCTTGAGCGCACCGGGAGTATATAGCTCGGTACGCTTGCCCACGGGATAGCGCCGACAGATCTCCTGCACGTTGGTGGTCTTGCCGGATGCACCTGGACCGTCGTAGACAACACGAACGACGAGACGTCGGGTCAAGGGGTCGTAGATCGTCATGTGGAGCGCTTCGGGTTCCTCCTGTATACACGCGTTGGGGCCCCGACCACCCCGGAAAACGAGCCCTTCGGCCGTCCTTGGCGCCCGCGGTCGCGACGCCAGCCCCGTCCGGTCGTGCTGCCGGCAGGAGCGCAACTGACCCCGAATCAGTGGGAGACGACGCGGGCGGCTATGTTTGCGTCGACGTCGACGACGATGGCGCCGGTTTCGAGCGGAAGCGCCTCCTGCATCGTGACAGCCACGTGCCGGCGGATAGGCAGAAGACTGCGATCAGCGGGGGGCGTTCCGTCACGACTCAACGTGGACGGCGACGGCGTTCGCGCGAGACGCAACCCGTATCGTCTGGCGAAAGCGACACAACCGGTTCTCCCAAACCCCGTTTCGGGAGCGTCCGCCAAGCACCGTTCCCAGGCGTCCCTCACATCCGGCAGCATGCCGTCACGGCCAGCAAGGATCCTCACCGTGATCACACCTTGACTTGAATCGGTGATCGATACGTCCTGGGGCACGCTTCTGGTCTTGGTCCGCCCGTGCTGGACCGCAAGAGGGGGCGCGCTCAGCAGGCCGCGCGGGCCGCCCGGTGCACGAGCAGAGATCCGTGCCCACGGTGAGGGCCGAATGCCTCAGTCACGTGGTGAACGCCCAGTCAGCGCCAACTGCGCGATCACCGTGGACGGGTCGGGTCATTCGTGGCGCCACCGGGTGTCATGCCTCAAGTTTCTCGGGCGCGCGCCGTACTTTGACGGAGCAGGTGCGCTCGACCGCGCTTCGACACGTCGGACGTTTGACGCTTGGGTGACCCACAATGACGCATTCCTCCATCCCTGCGCTCGACAACGCCACACTCGACCAGATCCGGCAGGCGGGTGGCGACACGCTGGTAGCCGAAGCTGCAGCGATGTTTGCAGGCGCTCGGGTGCGAGCCTTCGGCGCGATTGCGGAGGCAGCGACTCACCGCGACTGGCTGCGCCTCGAGCGTAGCGCTCGCTTGTTCAGGAGTCGTTGTGCTTCGGTCGCTGCACGACGTGCGGCGCGGCTGTGCCAGTCGCTGGAACTGGCTGCGCGTCGATGCGATGCGGCTCCTATCGACGAGCTGGTCGCGCAACTTCGCACGGCGCTGGCGGAGGCCGAGAGAGCGCTCGACCACCAGACGGGCCGGCAGTGAACTCATGGCGTGCCAACATGTGCCAGCGGGCGGGCACCCCAGGAGCAGCCAGAAGAGCATCGCCGTCGCCGGAAGGTCGAGCGGAGAGTCGACCAGACCGTGAGGCGCGAGCGCCGCTACTCCCGCCCCAGCGCCCCGCGCAAGCTCGTCGCCGGCACGAAACGCTACGCTGAACGCACAGAGCAGCAGCACCAGAACGTACGCGGCGAGGCTAGTTCGGATGACAGTCCTTGGCATCGGACTGCTCGTAGTAGAGCACCGTGAGTGGCGCGTCTCCTGCATTGCCCGTGTCCCTCAGGAACCCGACGATGCGCTCGAGCGTGCCCCACCCGGGCACCAAGTTGGAGACCTTGGCTATCGTTGCGCCCACCGCGTCTCTCTGGTTCTCGAAGCTCCAGAAGCACTCCGGACTCTGCTCGGGGACCGTCCGCCAGCTCGCCGTGGCTTCGCCGTCGTCGTTCGTCTCGCTCGCGGTGATGTCGTAGTCCCCGTGGCCTTCCAGACCGCTCGAGACGGACCATTCCACGGGTTTGCCGCCTATCGGGCCGCGACGCGGCAGTGTGCAATGGGTGAGCTTCTCGATGACCCAGCGATCGATGGACAGGTAGTTGTCGTAGTAGTCGTCCTGGAACTCGAGCAGGGCGTCGACCGTCGTGACGGAATCGACGCCCGTGCGGCGGTGCCAGAGCAGTCTCGGCTTGTTCGTGACCGTGACCTTGTGCCCATAGAGAAGCAGTGATGCGCAAACGCTGACCTGGGCCGCTTCCTTCTTGTCCAGCGGTATCTCGACGACCGTCTGGACCTCGCTGGTGACTTGGTCGCGGATCTGATCGGCCGCGAATTCTCCAAGACCGCCCAGTAGACCGTGGACTGGGATCCGGATCGCGCGCAGGCTGCCCTGGGAACCGGTCGCATCGGAGGCCGCCGGGGCCATGCACGTAGACCGATCCACAATGCACCCACACGTCCTGTTCTCATGGGTCCTCGCTCCTCGGCAATGGTCGCGTCCGTGGCCACGCGGTGGGTTGACAGACGCTCGCGTCTCCCGTACGCCCGGGGACACGATGGATGGCTGGCCGCCTCCTGGACTGACGATGTTGCTCACTTCCGAGCGGATCCTGTCGCGCGTGGCGGAGCTCGGCGAGCAGATCACTCGCGACTACGCGGGACGTCGTCTGGTAATCGTGTGCGTGCTCAAGGGGAGCTTCGTGTTCGCCGCCGACCTGGCGCGACACATCGCGCTGCCGCTGCGCATCGAGTTTCTGGGCTTGAGGAGCTATGGGAGCGGCACCGAATCGACGGGCGTCGTGCAGATCACCCAAGATCTGACGACCCCGATCCGGGGCGACGACGTGCTCGTGGTCGAGGACATCGTGGACAGCGGCCTCACGAGCGCCTACCTTCTCGAACTGCTCGCCACGCGCAGTCCGAACAGCGTGCGTCTGTGTGCACTGCTACACAAGCCAGCCCGCGCGAAAGAACCCGTGCACATCGACTATCTCGGGTTCACGATCGAGGACGCGTTCGTCGTCGGATACGGGCTGGACCATGCGCAGAACTACCGGCATCTGCCGGATCTGATGGTCGTGGCCGAAGGAGAGACGACGCGGAGGTGAGGGAGGCGGAGTCCATCCCGCCCGGCACCTGCGACACCGCCGCGTCCGACGCTCCTGGGTCGGTTCATGCAAAGCTGACGCCCGGTCTGACCTGAACCAGACTGCAGGCGCCCCGACGCGCAGCCCGAAGGGGCAGGCACGCCGGGACGCTCTGTGCCGTCACGTGGTGCGGGGCAGCTGGGCAACCCAGTCTGGGCGCGCCGCTTGCGTGAGACAGCGCGCTACTAGGCGCCGCCCGCACCGGCTGCGCCGCCGGCAGCCCTGCCACCGGTAGCCGCCCTGCCGCCAGTGGCCGACCTGCCCCCGGTGGCAGCTCTGCCACCGGTACCGGAGGCGCCACCCGCGGCGTTCTCATGCTCGCAGACCCAAACGAGATCGCCACTATCGTCCGTGCACGTGCATACGCGCGGATCCCGCACGGCGTCCGAACGGTCACACACGCAGCCTTCGCCAGCAGCAGTGCAGTCAGGATTGGCGCCGGTGTCGTTCACGCCCCGGCCCTGGCAGTTGAACCCGGGAGCGCAGAGACTGGCCGCGCCACCTTCGCTGGTTCCGCCTGTGCCGCCCGTGGCCGACCTGCCGCCCGTGCCGCCTGCGCCACCTTCGCCGCCCGTGGCCGACCTGCCGCCCGTGGCCGACCTGCCGCCCGTAGGCGACCTGCCGCCCGTAGCCGACTCGCCGCCAGCGGCCGACCGGCCGCCCGTAGCCGAGCGACCGCCGTTGGCTGACCTGCCGCCGGTGCCGGGCGCTCCGCCGACGTTGCCGACACCACCCGCGGCATTCTCGTGCTCGCAGACCCAAACGAGGTCACCGTCGACGTCCGTGCAGACGCACACGCGCGGATCGCGCACGCTGTCCGTACGGTCGCATTCGTAGTCTTCGCCGTAGTCAGTGCAGTCGAGATCGCTGCCTGGGGTGTCATTCACGCCCTGACAGTCGAGCGTTGGTCCATTGCCGCCTGCGATGATTGGGGGCGCTCCGCCTTCAGTGGGGGGCGCTCCGCCTTCGCTCGGGGGCGCTCCGCCTTCGCTCGGGGGCGCTCCGCCTTCGGTCGAGGAGGCGCCAGCCACAGAAGCGCCCGACCCACCGGTCGCCTTGCTTCCACCGGTCGCCTTGCTTCCACCGGTCGCCTTGCTTCCACCCGTTGCGTTGCCGGACCCACCGGATGCAACCGCAGAACCCCCAGCCTCGCCTCCAGTGGCAGACCCCGAATCGTCATCGTCTCCCCCACTGCCGCACCCGACAACGAGTGCCGAAACGCAGCCAATCAACGCGACGCTGAGCGCCGACTTCACGAAATGTCCTCTTCGCATCGTGCAGTTCTCCTCAAGGTAGGCCGACTGGACAGTTGTGTCGGCTGACGTACCTAACTTGGTGCAGTGTACTCTTGTTCGTCCCGCGGCTCACCAAGTGCGGAGGCCTGGGTGGCTCTCCTACCCCAAGACGGATGCGGATGAATACGGACACATCGTGACTTGCGAGGACCGGCAGTCGGACCAATCGATAAACCATTGATTACATTGATTAGTTTTGCACACGTTCCAGCTGGCCGCATTCTAGCAGTATTCTGATTCGTACTTAGGCGTGTGGCGGCCGCGCTGCCCTCGGGACACGATTGCACGATGAGCTCGCGGGCCGCAGTGGACGTGTTTCGCCATCGCGACTACCGCGTGTTCCTCAGGGAGTACTACTCGCAGCGCAAAGAGCGCAAAGCCGGCTATTCGCTGCGCGCGTTCTCGCAGACCGCGGGGCTGCGGTCGCCGAACTACCTGAAGCTCGTGATGGACGGCGAACGCAACCTCACGCCGGAGATGGCGCTTCGTTTCGCGAACAGCTGCGATTTGTCCGGAGAGGCCGCCGACTACTTCTGCGAGCTCGTCGCGTACAACCAAGCACAGAGCGCCGCCGAGCGAGAACGCCACTATCGTCAGCTGCGACGTTTCCGACGCTTTCGACGAGTCCACAAGCTCGACGTGGCGCAAGAAGCCTACCACAGCCATTGGTACATCCCGGTGATACGCGAGCTCGTGGCGCGTCCGGATTTCCAGGAAGACGCCAAGTGGATCGCCAAGACGCTGTTGCCCCCGATCTCCCCGACGAACGCACGAGACGCGATCGGCGTTCTGTGCGATCTCGGGCTGCTCGTTCGTGACACCGGTGGCCGTTTGGTCCAGGCGGAGCCTCTGATCGAGACGCCGGAGGGACCGCTGGGGCATCAGGTCGTGGAGTTCCACCGCGCGATGATGGGGCTCGCGTCCGAGGCGCTCGACAGGGTTTCGCGCGACGAGCGTGAGATCTCTTCGGTCACGTTGTGCCTGAGCAAAGCCAAGATGAACGAGCTCAAAAAGGAGCTCGAGGAGCTACGAGAGGATCTGCTCCAGCGCTACCAGGCGGACGAGCAGTCCGAGCGCGTCGTCCAGGTGAACCTGCAAATGTTCCCGCTTTCTGCTGCACGGAGGACCGAGCCATGAGAGGCTGGAGGACGATCATCCGGATGCTGCCGGGCTTGCTGGTGGCTGGCTGCGCCGGCACCGGCACCGGCAATCCCATGAACCACGACGCTGGACGCGATTCGGGAATCGACTCCAAGCCGGACGCGGGCACGGATTCGGTCCGGGATTCGGGGTCGGACGACGCAGGGGAGGACAGCATCGCCCAGGTGAAGCTTCTCATGTCCGATACGCCGCGCGTCGCCTCGCCGGACCTCGACGCGACACGCTCCGAGAGCTTCGGGAGCGACAACCGCACGTTCGCGTTCGACCTGTATCAACAGCTCGCCGAGCCGGACAAGAACCTCTTCTTCTCGCCTTACAGCATCTCGGTGGCGCTCGCGATGACGTACGCCGGTGCCGAGAACGCCACCGAGTCCGAGATGCGGACGGCCCTGCATTTCAGCCTGCCGGAACCGGACCTTCACGCCGCATTCGATGCCACCTCACGCGCGATCCAAGGGCGCAGCCAGGAGCTGGCTCCGGAGAGCACGGGCGACGGATTCGAGCTCAGCATCGTCAACCAGGCCTGGGGTCAGCTCGACTATCCTTTCCTCGAGAGCTACTTGGACGTCCTCGGCGCCTACTACGGAACCGGCTTGTACGGGGTCGATTTCGCCAACAGCGAGCCCGTGCGTTTGACCATCAATGACTGGGTAGCGGAGCAGACCAACGAGCGGATCAAGAACCTGTTGCCCGGAGGCTCGATCACGCCGGACGTGCGCTTGGTGCTCACGAACGCGATCTACTTCAAGGCGAGCTGGCTGTTCGAGTTCGACCCGGCCCACACGGAGTCGGGCACGTTCCACGCCCCGGGCGGAGACCGAACCGTATCGATGATGAGCCAGTCCGTCGAAGCGTCGTATGCGGAGGGCTCGAACTACCAGGCCCTGGAGCTACCCTACGTTTCGAACGCCGTGCGCATGCTCCTGATCCTGCCTGCCGAGGGAGCATTCTCCGAAGTGGCGGGCAGTCTCGGCGAGATCTTCTTCCAGCAGGTACGTGCGGCTCTCACCAGCTACTCGGTGGTGGTCAGGTTGCCGCGGTTCGAATTCGAGTCCGAGAAGCCGCTGAAGGAACCGCTCTCAGCTCTGGGGATGTCCGGTGCTTTCGCTCCCGGCGCAGACTTCAGCGGCATCGCCGGCGGCGCCGACCCCCTCTGGATTTTCGACGTGTATCACAAGGCTTTCGTGGCCGTGGACGAACAGGGCACCGAGGCGGCGGCGGCAACCGCCGTGGTCATGGGCACCGACTCGGTCAAACCCGTCGCCGAGACGACGTTCGACCGGCCTTTCATTTTTGCTATCTTTGACGATCCTACCGGGCAGATCCTGTTCCTGGGGCAGCTCGCGGATCCGGGCTAGCGTACTTTGGAGGACATCATGAAAGCACTCATCGATCGTTGGGGCTGCGTTCCGGAGAGCTGTGTCTGGGAGCTCACCCGTGCCTGCAACCTGCGCTGTGGTCACTGCGGCACGGCGGCCGGCAGGCGGCGGGAGCACGAGCTCGACACGGCGCAGGCCATCGACGTGGCTCGGCAGCTGGTGCGCCTCGGCAACCGGCTGACGACGCTGTCCGGCGGCGAGCCGACGCTTCGCGAGGACTGGCCCGAGATCGCTCGCACTTTCGTCGATGCCGGAGTGACCGTGAACATGGTCACCAACGGTCAGAGCGGCGGCCGTGAGCTCGCCGTGCGAGCCAAAGAGGCACGGCTGGCCAATGTAGCGGTGAGCATCGACGGGCTCGCGGAGACGCACGATGCGCTGCGGGGTCGTGGAGCCTTCGAGCGAGCTACCGACACGATCGGGGCTCTGGTCCGGGCGGGCATCTGGGTCGACATGATGCTCACCGTGAACCGCAGGAATCTGACGGAGCTGGTGGGGGTCTGGGAGCTCGCGAAGCGCCTAGGGGCGCAAAGGTTCCGCGTACAGCTCGGCAAGCCGATGGGCAACCAGACGCATCGCGATGACCTGACTCTCGAGCCCCAGGACTTGCTCACGCTGTTGCCGCTGCTCGGCCGGCTCGCAGCCAGGGGCGGTCCGGGCGTACGCATCGGTGACTCGGTGGGCTACTTCAGCCCCGAGGAGCGCGTTCTGCGAGGACGCTTCTGCGCGCAGGGGCACTGGACCGGATGCTATGCGGGCGTGCGAGCGATCGGCATTCAGGCCGACGGAGGCGTCAAAGGGTGCCTTTCGCTGCAGCCACGGGCGGGCGAAGCCGACCGCTTCGTCGAAGGCAACCTGCGACACGAGTCGCTCGAGGCGATATGGCTGCGTCCGGGTGCCTTCGCCTACAATCGCCACTTCGAACGCGCCCAGCTCAAGGGGGCATGCGCCCGCTGCAGCCACGCCGAGCTCTGCCGAGGAGGTGCGACGTGCGTTGCGTACACCTATTCGGGAGAGATCGGATGCGATCCCATGTGCTACTACCAGGTCGCTGGCTTGTCGGAGGCGACGCGGCAACGGGTGTGGCCGCTCTCGGCGCCTGCGGCCGCCGCCGTGTTGATGTTGTCGCTCACGAGTTGCGGAGGCGATGCTGACAACAGGGCGCAAGAAACCGGGGGCATGAGTTCGACGGGCGGCAGTGGCGACACGGGCGGGAGTCCGCCGACAGCGGGCACCGGTGGCACGACCACGCTCGGCACGGGCGGCAACGTGGCTCTGGACTACGGCGTCATCGCCCCCGACGGCGGCACGGGCGGGCAGGCGCTCCCTCACACGGGCGGACAGGGCACCGGCGGGCAGGGCACCGGCGGCCAGGCACTCCCTCACACGGGCGGGCAGGGCACCGGCGGCCAGGCACTCCCTCACACGGGCGGACAGGGCACCGGCGGCCAGGCACTCCCTCACACGGGCGGACAGGGCACCGGCGGCGCGGCTATGGACTACGGCGTCATTGCTCCGGACTATGGCGTGGTCGCTCCCGAGGCCGGTGCGGGCGGGCAGGGTACGGGCGGCGTGGCTCTGGACTACGGCGTCGTGGCTCCGGACGGCGGCAGGAGCGCGGGGGGAACAGGCGGAATCACCGCGATGCCGGACTACGGTGTCGTGACCCCGGACTACGGCGTCATCACCCCCGACTACGGCGTCGTCGCTCCCGAGGCCGGCGCGGCGGGCGCTGCCGGCGCGGCGGGCGTCGACTGCAGCCAGATCTGCTGCGAGTGCGACTACGGGATCCTCCAGCCCGAAGAGTACGAGAAATGCTGTACCTGATGGGCGGCGCCGCGAGCCATCATCGTGGCACTACTCGTTCTTGTAGGGCGAAACGAACCGGTCGGCGCACTCGCAATCCGGGCAGGTCATCCCGATGATGCGCACCTGATCCGCCTCCTGGTTGCACCGTGCGTAGGTGGGAGCCTCGAGGAAATTGGGGCGGGGCACGCCCTTCCACTTGCAGTGCGTGACCCACTTGCCCACCTTGCAGGGCGCCTTCTTTCTGTTCGTCTCGGCGACGATCTTGTCCGCCTGCTCGTTCAAGTAGGTGAGCTTGCCGGCCGCAAGCTTGCCATACTTGCTGTCCGGCGAGATCTTGGCCGCTTCCTTGCAGGCATCGCGGGCCTTGACGGTCTCCCACTTTGCCTCGAGCTTCACGCACTCGTCGTACTTCGGCTTCGCCTTGTCCGCGCAGCCGGCAACGCCGACACCGAGCGCAAGAGTCAACAGAAGCTCGCCTGTCCAAGTGGGAAGCCTGCGCAACGATCGGTGGGGCGTCGGCGGTCGTATCATCGGTCAGTCCTGGATTTCCGGCCAGCATCCTCCAAGAACTCCCCCGGGGCAAGGCCCAGTCGCGCAGCTCCGCGCAGCTCCTCTCGGAAACTCGTTCCGATATCGTGCAAAAACCTGGTGTCACGCGAATCGCTCGCGTCGTGCTCGACCCAACCCCAAAGACGGGGCGAACCCAGGCGCAGGACACTCGTTCGGGCTGCCCCGCACCAAGGTCGTCACTGCGCGGTCGGGCGTGCTCGCCTGGGCTGCGCGCGCCCGGGCGCCGCCTTACTCGGGCTCCGCCCGAGTGGGGCGCCCAAGTAGGTCTTGCTGCCAGACCGCGTCTCGATCGCCCTCCGCCCTGTCAGCGCACGCGCCCCCGCGGGACTGGCCCGCACTCCGAGGGGGACTGGATCAAGATCGGCCCGCCCTCTAGGGTGATCCAACGTCGCCGCTCGGGAAGCGGGACCACCAGCACTTGACCGGGGAAGATGCGGTTGGGATCAGACCCCACCACGCGACGATTCGACCGGTAGATCTCGCGCCAGCGGCGGCCTTCCCCCAACCGACGCCTGGCGATATCCCACAACGTGTCCCCGCGCACCACGGTGTAGCGCTCGGTCTGGTTGAGGTAGAGAATGGCATCGAAGACTTGATCGTACGGGTGGGAAGTCGCGGTGCTGGTGCGGAGGCGGGAGAACACGCTGGCGCGACCGCGCACCGTGGCGAAGAAGCTTTGCCCGTTGTTGTGCCGACGAAAAATCGGCAGCAGGTGGATCGGCGTGGAGCTCGACATCTCGAAGACCTCGTCGATCTCACCCGCCGCGAACGCATTACCCCGGGTGAGCCGGGCCATGTCCACGTACAGGCGAACGACCATCAGCCTGGGGTAATGGGCCAGGAACAGCTGCGTGGTCGTCATGGCTGGCGAACCGTCCACGTTGAGCCGAGCGCCATGCGCCCCCCCGATCAAGAAATGGCCATGACTGCGATCGTCGAGCCGGTTGTCCGCGTGCAGACGATTGTGCTCTGCCCGACTGGCCATGAACGCGTTGAAGATGCCCAGATGCCGGGCATCGTCCGCGGCCGAGGGGTCGTTGGCAGCCAGGACCGCAAAGCGAGGACGCCGGACCGCGGCCGCCGCGGCAAGCATCTCGCGGAAGTTGGCCAGCTTTCCGGTGAGGGCACGGCTGCCTGAGCCATACAGGTAGTTCTGGAGCGCGACCTGTTCGGAAGGCGTGTTGTCGAAGCGCTCGGAAGCATGGAAGCGCGGTCGGGTCTCGCCCGAGACCGCCGAAGCCCTCCGGATGAGCTCCGCGAAGAAGTACGACTTCTGACCGTCGCCGACGTGGGTCTCGCCGTACATCACCAAGGGATGCGACAGGTTGGCGCCATGCGCCTGATCGAAGATGTCCGCACTGGCATGGCTTCTCAGGAAGGCTGCGATCTGACCGGGAATGCCCGTCTCCTCGTCGAGCCCGGTGGGCTGCGGCTCCTCGCCCTCGAGCCCCCGTACGAGCCTGCCCGGTCGACCAGCGCCGACAAGCTCCTGGTAGAACAGCTCAGCCTCGCGCGCTCGTCTTGCCGAGAGAGAACCGAAACCGAACCGGTGGCTGGACATCGCACCTCCTGCGCGCTCATCAATAGCCGTTCCGCCGCATCCGCGAAAGGGTCGATCGCCGACGGTGTGATGCCGAAAGAGGTAGGCCGGAATTCCGGCCCTACCCGCGACGTCCCGTAGCCAGCTTCGCGCAGTCCACGGGCCGGCAATTCTGCTGCGCGAAGCGCAGGCAGGGCGCATGGTGGTCTATCGCGATCAGTAGACGACGATCGGATGGTGAAGCACGACGCTATCACCGGAAAATGCTGGCACGCGTGCCTCGAGCATCTTCTTCTCGACGCAGCGAGCCGTGTGCGTGTGCAGGTAGATCCCGGTGTAGATGCGTGCGGATCTGGCCTGCCCGGATGGGTCGAAGGTGACCACGACCTCGGTTGTGCCAGGGGGATCCCCGCGCGTGCGGCAGGTCGCCGCAGCCAGAGCGGCTTCGTTCAGGGATGCGCGTGCCGCATCGCCATCGAACGGCCGATCCGTGGTCCGTTCGGCAGGCGGGGCCGACGTTCTGGCAACCGCCGATGGCGGCTCGCCCGCGGCGGACCCAGCGGGCTTGGCCGCAGTGGCCACGGCCTCGGAGGGAGTGCGCGTGACGGCCGGACCTTCGCTGCGAGAGGAGGTGCCCTCGAACACGCACCACGCAGCAACGCTGGCGGCGAAAACCAGCAGCAGCCATTTCCCCGGGCCGCTCTTCGGCTCTTCTGCGGGCGGTCGGGACGATGGGCACGTCACTACCTGGGCACGTCGGCTCGTCGCCGCTGGCTCGTGGACGTCGCCGTGCCCAGGCTCCCCACCGCTAGGGGTGGGGGCCGACACGTACGCCAGCGTGATTCGGTTGTCCGGGTCGGAGCCAAGGGGTGGCTCGGATCCCCGGCTCAACTCACTCGCGAGAGCCTCGGGCTCGACCCTCAGGGTCGGCCGGTCGTAGAATTCCTCGTCGGCTTCGGGCGATCCCTGCTCGTGCTTGGGCACCACCGGGGCCGGACGGTCCAGGGAGGTGGGGGCGCCGCATTCGTGGCACAGGATCTTGGCGTCGTGGCCCTGGACCGCGTCGAGAAGCTCTCGCGAAATGGCGAGTGGCGTGCCGCACTTCGTGCACGGGATCCGAGTCGGCATGCCCTGAGGATCGCACAGACCGTCGCCCGAGTGCACGTGACCACGGTCTCGCCGGAACTCGTCGAGGGCAGAACTGCAGAGAAATGCCCATTGACTGCGCGCGGCGCGAGCCTACACGGCAACGATTGCGCAGTATGCCGTGTCGCGAACGTGGTGAGGCGGAATCGCGGCCCTGGGCTCTCTCTGCACCGCCGGCTGGCTGTTCGTCCGGCGGCGCCTCTGGTGGTGATGAGCCTCCGCTCGGCGTACAGAAGCACGCGCTCACGCTGGCCCGTCATTGACCGTGCAGGTCTCACCGAGGGCAGCATCCTGAGCGACCAGCCCGACCCGATGGTCGACCTCGCGGACACCTTCAGCCTGGATGACGGATCGGGGAGCACCACGGACGAGACCGAGGCGACGGTTCGGGACAAGTACCTCGACCAGCGAGGTTTCTTCGCCATCGCGGGCCGGCGGATGTTCGGTGCCCGGGGCGGGCCAGAGTGGTTGGTGGCCGTCGCTGGCGGGGGCATTGCTGGTGGTAAGCAGGAGGCCGCGGGTCCATCCCGGAATCGAACCCCGTCCACTCAGGGTTGTCTGAGCAACTCCGCGAGCGGCGATCCGCTCGCGACCAGCCGCGTAACCCGCGCTTTCGGGATGAGCACGCTGGGGCCTCGCGTCGGCATGTGCTTGGTCACTTCCCCTGGATAGAAGGCGACCTCGAGGCCGTCGGGCGACAGACAGAGCGAGGTTTCCGGCGAAACGGCGGCAGCGTTCTCGAAGAAGTCCGAATCCTCCGCGTCGAGCCGCGCGTTTCGCGCATCCATGCGCAGCCGCCGCTCGACCCACTGCGTCAGCGTCTTGCGTTGGTCGTCGTCGAGCAGCTCGCGGCTTCGATAGAGCCTGCCTCGCGCCAGATCGACCAAGAAGCAGGTGCCGCTGACGTTGGCGCTGGCACCGCCGGTTCTGGCGTAGCCTTCGATGCGCAGGTTGACCCATCCGTGCCCGAGGCTCACCGCTTCGTAGCCTCCGTCCACGACGTAGGGCGACTCGTCGCTTCCGAGGCCTGGCTCGCAGCGCACCTCTTCTGGCGAAGGGAGCGATCGGTCGGGAACCGACGGACCCATGGCCTGCGCCACGACGGCGTCCACCAATACCTGATTCGTCTCGGGAGTGATCGCGGTCGCCTTGAGCACGGGGACGAACAGCGACACCTCGCAGGTGCTCGTCTTGTGCAACACGGCGCGAGGCACGATGGAACGACCTTCACCGAGATCGAGCGGTTTGGGCGGCGCGAATGGCCCGCGATTGGGGGGAAGGACCGCTCGTCGATGCAGAAGAACCACGACCTCGCCTCCGGGCTCCGCTCGACCCACGAACAGGCGCGGCCCGGGCCGGAGCTCGGTGAAAGCAAGTGCGCGCTTGTGGAAATCACAGGCCAAAGCCAAGTCGCCCTGGGTCTCGTGCAGCATGGCGGAGCGTTCCAGCCAGTCGATGGCCTCACCCCCCCCTCCCCTCACCTCTTCCCCGGAAACAGCCGCGCCAACCTCTCCCCGATCTGCTTCTCGAGCCCCTGCTCGGTCGGCTCGTAGAAGCGCGCGTCGGTGATCTCGTCTGGAAGATAGGTTTCGCCAACAACGAACCCACCCTCGTAGTCGTGCGCATAGCGATAGCCTGCGCCGTAGCCCTCTTCGCGCATGAGTGCGGTGACCGGGTTTCGGAGCTTCTTCGGGACCGGGAGCGTGCCGTGCTCTCCGATCGCCTGACGGGCGGCCTGCCACGCGCGCTTGACGGCGTTCGACTTGGGGCAGCAGGCGAGGTAGAGGCAGGCATGGGCCATGGGGTAGATCCCTTCGGGCATGCCCATGCGTCGGAAGGCCTGGTCGGCGGCGACGGCCACGCTGAGCGCTCTCGGATCCGCGTTACCCACGTCCTCGCTCGCGAAAATCATGAGACGGCGTAGCAGAAACAGAGGGTCGTCGCCAGCGTCGACCATGCGCATGAGCCAGTAGATGGCGGCATCCGGATCGCTGCCGCGCATGGACTTGATGAGTGCGCTGACGACATTGTAGTGCTCTTCGCCTGTCTTGTCGTAGAGCAGGGTGCGCTCCTCGGCAGCGCGCTCCACGAGGTCGCGGCCAAGCTCGTGCTCACCTTCGGAGAGCAGGGCGACTGCGCCGTCGAGCAGACCGAGCGCGCGACGCGCATCGCCGTCGGCGGAAGCGGCTATGAGCTTGAGTACGTCCGGCTCGGCATGGACGTCCTTGGACCCGAGCCCTCGTTCTCGGTCCTCGAGCGCGCGCCCGAGCAGCTCGACCAAGCTCGACTCGCCGAGCGGCTCGAGCCGGAACACCTTGCAGCGCGAGAGCACGGCCGCATTGACCGAGAACGACGGATTCTCGGTCGTCGCGCCGATGAGCGTGATGACGCCTGCTTCCACGTGGGGCAAGAACGCATCCTGCTGCGCCTTGTTGAAGCGGTGGATCTCGTCAACGAACAGGATCGTGCCGATGCCCTGGTAGTCGCGCCGTTCGCGCGCTTGGGCGATGATCTGTCTCAGCTCTGGAACGCCGCCGAGCACGGCGCTGAAGGGAACGAACGTCGACCGGGTCGCTCGTGATACGACGTGCGCCAGCGTCGTCTTGCCCGATCCAGGGGGGCCCCACAGGATCATGGAAGGGACGCGATCGCCCACGATGGCGCGCGCGACGAGTGTCCCCGGCCCGAGCAGATGTGCCTGGCCGACGATTTCGTCGAGCGCGCGCGGACGCATGCGATCGGCGAGCGGCGGAGGAGGCAACGCGCCCTGGCCGTGGCGCGCTGCCGAGGCGAGCAGCGTGGGGGTCGGCTCTGGGGGACGACGTCGTGAAGGCATGAACGAACGGGCGGGCTCGGCGCCCCTGCGAGGCGGACGGACTCAGCGTTCGCCGAAAACGGCCGTGCCAACCCGAACCATCGTCGCGCCGGCCAGAACGGCATGCTCAAGATCATGGCTCATGCCCATGCTGAGCTCGGGTAGGCGAGCCCGGCCGCCGTGTGCATCCCGCAATCGAAGCAGCTGTTCGAAGAAGGGCCGAGCTTCTGCCGGGTCGTCGGTGTAAGGGGGCATGGTCATCAGACCCGCGAGCTCGAGGGCGGGCTCGGCGGCAACGGCCTCGAGCACGGACCCAAGCTCGTCCGGCGCGCACCCGCTCTTGCTGGGCTCACCGCTGACATTGACCTCGACCAGAACCCGCAGCCCAGAGCGGCCTGCGACCTGTGCTCGCTGTCCGAGCTCCTCGGCGAGGCGGATCGAGTCGACGGTCTGAACGCTGTGCACCACAGGGGCGACCCAGCGGACCTTGTTGCGTTGCAGATGCCCGATCATGTGCCAACGCAGGCCCTCGAGGTCACGGAGCGCTTCGGCCTTGGCCGAGAGCTCCTGGACGTAGTTCTCGCCGAAATCGCGCTGCCCGGCGGCGTGGGCCTCGCGCACCATCTCGGCCGGTTTCGTCTTGGAGACCGCAACGAGGCAGATGTCCTCGGGCCGTCGGGCGGCTGCGGCGGCAGCGTCGATGATGCGCTGCCTGACGAGGGCAAGGCGGTCGGCAATCACGTCTTGCTTGGAGCGGGCGTGCCAGCGCCCTGGTTCGGGCCGGGCTCTTTGGCCAGCGTGACCGCGCCCACGCGCACCTTGAGGCTGTTGCCGGTCGAGGCTCGAAGCTGTCCTTCGAACGCTTCTCCTTTGCGCGTGGCGATGAGTGTCGCGTGGCTCACTTGGTCGGCTGGGGCCGGCGCCGCCGGCTCGAGCGAGACTCGCAGCGTTTCCCCGTCGACCTCGCCACGGGCGACGAGGTTGCCCAGCGGACCGTCCAGTTTCCCGGACACCTGGTGGTCCTCCGTCACGCTGAGCTTCAGGGTTCCTGGACCCGTGAAGGCAGCCGGGTCGTCCTTGGACCATTCCTTGACCGCGCCTTCCGCGTCGGTCATCTCTATCTTGAAAATCGACGCCTGATAGGTGCCGTTCCAGTCCCCCACATACCATGGCGTCGGCTTCGGTGCGGGCCGGGCCGGCGCCGCAGCAGCCGGGCGCGGCGGATGCTCCTTGGGCGCGTCCTTGCTGCAACCCGTCGCGAAGGCTACCGCCCCCGCGAGCACGACCAGCGCAACACTCGACCTTGCAAGACCTCGCATCACTTCTCCGCCTGTTGGCTCAGTTCTCGAATGCGGACCCCCGTTTCGCCTTCGACGTCGACCAGATCGCCGCGAGCGACTTCACGACCCGCAATTCGCAACACCACGGGTTCCCCGATGCGACGTCCGAGCTGCAGCACGTCTCCGGGATTGAGTGCGGTCCACTCGCGCACCGTAAGGCTGACCGCGCCGATCTCGACACGCACCACGACAGGCGCATCGAGAACCGCTGATGTCAGCGTACTGCTGAGCTTGTCGTCGCTCTTCGCCATTTCTGCTGCTCCGCCGGTACCGTCGGGATCCGGGTCGACACTCAGTCGGCCCACTTCGCTCCGTAGCACGGCGCGGCCCTCGGGTGCCAAGTCGACCCAAACCCCCTGCTCGCCGTCGGGTGCGATGAGCAACGCCCTGCCAGCACCCTGGTGATCTAGCCAGAAACCCTGACCCGGCAGCCATGCGTCACCCAACCCGAGGCTCCCTAGCTCGCCTGGGCTCGCCCATGCGGCACCGACGACCAGAGGCAAGGCCACCTGCACGTCGCGGCAGCCGTCAAGCGACGGTTCGGCCGGAGTCCTGTTTTGGATAGGACGAGCGGGCCACGCCCAGAGCTGCGCCGAGTAGGCACAGTCGTCCAGCACGATGGTGGTATCCAATCCCAAGGCGACGCCACTCGGGTCGGACGCTGCAACGCGGTGCGCCGTTGGGATCCCCGACCGACGCGATGCTTCCGCCACGATGGCTGCGATCGCGCCGAGCAAGGACGCATCGAGCTGTTCAGATAGGTTGTCCAACCCACGACCTTGGCCGAGTGTGCGGCCAACCGCCGCCGAAACCAGTGCAGGCTCGAGCTCCAAGCGGACCGCGATAGTGCCGTCGAGTGTGAGCTCGAGAGCGCATCGTCCCGCCTGAGCGGGTTCACCCGTCTCGAGAGCGCGCACGCTGATCCGCACGTCCGAACCCACGAGCTCGCCCAATGAACGCTGCAGTCGATCGAGGCTCGGCCGCGCTGACAGCTGCCGGCGAAGCTCACCCCATGAGCGCAGGGCGCTCCTGCTCACCTTCTCGAGTGAGCCCCATGGGTACTCGGTCACACTGGGGCGCAACACCGACAGAGCGGGATAGTACACGCGGTCGAGCGGAGGGGCTCAGGAGTTCCCCCATCGAGTCGTGACCGCCAAAAACCCCGCCAGAGAACGACCGACCACCCGACCGTTGGTTCGAACAGGAGCCGCCCCGGCCGTGGCACCGAGCGGGTGTGGCGTGGTAGCGTGGCCGGACGAGGAGAGCGATCCGTGCGCAACATCTCTCGAGCTTCCTGGTCGTCGGCGCTGCTTGGCGCAGGCATGGTCTTGGTCGGCGCAAACGCCTCGGCGCAGGGTGACCAAGCCGGTTCTGCAGAGTCCGCCGAGGCGAAGCCCGCGGAGCAGGCGCCCGCAGCCGAAGAACAGTCCGCCAGCGCCCCGCGTACCCTGGAGGGAGTACCTGCCAAGACTCCGCGAGATCCCGCGGGGATCAAAGGCATCAGCCCCTTCTGGGAGGCGGTGCGGACCGGCGACGTCGCCTATGTCGCACAGGACTATGGGGCTGCCGAAGCGTCGTACCGCGCCGCGATCAAACACGAACCGAACAACCCCATCGGGCACCTGCGCTTGGGCGAGGTTCTGCTGCACAACAACAACTTCGCCGAGGCAGAGGCGGCCTGGCAATCGGCTCTTCGCGACGCGGACAAGGATCCCGCCTCCAAGGCCAAAGCGCTGTTCATGCTGGCCGATCTGAATGAACGCAAGAAGGCGTACCCAGAGGCCACCGAGCGTTGGCAGGCGTACAAGACGCTCGCGAACGCGAACACGAACACCAAGGTGAAGATGTTTCCCGCCACGGCAGAGGACCGGCTGCGCCGTGTCGGCGAGCGGCAGGAGATGCTCAAGGGCTACGGCGCCGTCCGCGACCGGATCGAGAAGGAAGCGACGGAAGGCGACAAGCAGCGCGAGAAGAGCGCGAAGTAGAAAGCAGCCCGGCTCCGGACCGTCAGCGCAGCCGCCCACGAGGTCCGGCTCGGATAGGGCGTCGAGGGACTCTTCTCACCCCGACACGGGGACTTCAGCGCCGACACACGGACTCCCGGGTCGGATCCACGGCTGCGCCTCTTCCCCCTCGAGCTCGCCGAGCCTGCGTCGGACGACCGCATCGAGATGACGCGAAAACGGCCCAAGATGCAGGTAGAGCCCCGCCATGAGCGCTGCGAAGCGTACGGCTCGCGGGTTGTGCAACAGCGCGTCCACCAGGCTCCGCCAGTACTCGGCGCGCGTGTCCGAGTTGCGCCAACCGGCCTCCAGCGAAATGCGCGCGAAGCTTCTGAGATCCCACAGGAGTCGCTCTTTCGTGGGCCGAAAGCGACTGGCGGAACGATCCATCATGCGGACCAGACGTCGTACTCGCCCGTAGTAGGCACGCGGATGATAGAGTCTCCGATAGATTTCGCGATAGTCGGAGAAGGTCTCCGACTTCGGGCGCAACGTCCGGAAGTTCAGTCCGGAGGTACACTGATCGGCATCGTCCGAGTGCGCCACGGCGAAGTCATCGAACAGTCCCTCGAGACGACCTTCCCGCGACAATCGGCGCGCGAGCTCCGTTCCAGGCAGCGCGTAGAGCAGCCCGACCATGCCCACCGGCATGGCCGCCGCTTCGACACACTCGACGATGGCATCCGTCACGCTGCTCCGCTCCGTGTCGAAACCCACGATGAATCCCCCGTTCACGAAGATGCCCGCACTCTGGATCTTGCGCACGCTCGCCACCAGGTCCCGGCCCAGGTTCTGACGCTTGTTCGAGGCACGGAGGGCTTCGGGGTCCGGCGTCTCGACTCCCGCAAAAATCGCGAAGAAGTTCGAGCGCTGCATCAGGGTCAACAGCTCCTGGTCGTCGGCTAGATTCAGGCTCGCCTCGGTCGTGAACTCGAAGGGCTGATGGTGAACCTCGAGCCATGCGACCAGATCGCGCAGCAGGCGTCTGGCCGCCCGAGGGCTCGCGATCAGATTGTCGTCCACGAAGTCGACGTGGCCGCGGTAGCCGAGCCGATAGAGCGCCTCGAGCTCGGCGAGGATCTGAGCGCTCGACTTGTAGCGCGGCCGCCGCCCGTAGATCTCCACGACGCTGCAGAACTCGCAGCCGTGCGGACATCCGCGCGAGGCCTGCACGCCGACGTGAAGGTAGCGATCGAGCTTGAGCAGGTCGAACCGCGGAATGGGCGACGTGGCGAGGTCAGGGTAGCTCTGCGAGCGAAGCAGGACACCAGATTCACGGCGCTCGAGCGCCTGGATCAGGTGTTCTTGGACCCCTTCGGCCTCTCCGACCACTCGCGCGTCGGCGGACGCATACACTTGCGGGCTCGCGCTCGGATCGGGGCCGCCCACGACGACATACCGTCCTCGCTCCTTGGCGAGTCGTACGATCCGCAACGCGTCGCGTTGCTGTGACAACATGCCCCCAGTCCCCACGATGTCGGCCCAGTCGAGATCTTCGGGAGAGAGCTCTTCGACGTTCCGATCGACGAGCCGTATGGGCCACGTCGAGGGCAAGAGCCCGGCCAGCGTGATCATGCCGAGCGGCGTGTTGGCGTAGCGCCTCCCGACGGCTTCAAGCGTGGCCCTGTAGTTCCAGAACGAGCTCCCGGCGGTGCGCGGATGGACCAGGAGTACATTGGGGGACGGTCCGGTCATTGGCTTCGAACCCCTCGGTGGCGGCCCATTGTAGGAGGATCCGGGACCGCTCGCACGCGATAGTAACGCAGCAAGCTGCCTTTTGTACGCTGGTCGCGTCCAGCCTGAGCCGACTCTTGTGGTCGAGCCGTCGCCATGGCTTGCTATCGAGAGCCATGTCGGGCGTCAGAACCCTCCAGGACCTGCCCATCAACGACCGATTCGACGAGCGCTACGAGCCGCGCGAGCTTCTCGGGACAGGCGCCTCGGGAGAAGTCCGCGCGTACTACGACCGGTGGATGGGCCGGGAAGTCGCACTGAAGGTCCTCGGCGAGGATACAGCCCCGGGGTCCAGCCCTCATACGGGCGGCGGGCGCTTCTTCCGCGAGGCCCGCCTGCAGGGGCAGCTCGAGCATCCCGCCGTCGTACCGGTACACGAATGCGGCATTCGCCCGGACGGACACGGCTACTTCACGATGAAACTGGTACGCGGGCAGACACTCGGGAGCGTCCTCGACCGAAGCACCGGGGCTTCCTCGCGGGTGCGGGGCGGCGCTCCGGGACGACGGCGTCTGCTCGAGGCATTCCTGCGCATGTGCCTCGCGGTCGATTTTGCGCACAGCCACGGCATCGTCCACCGCGATTTGAAGCCGAGCAACATCATGCTGGGCGACTTCGGCGAGGTGTATCTGCTCGATTGGGGCGTCTCGAAAGTCCTCGACGAAGAGGGCAGCGGTTGCATCTCCGTACGTCTCCAAGGTCTGCCGCCCGTGGACGCCACGGAACAGGGCTCGTGGATGGGGACGCCGGGCTACATGGCTCCGGAGCAGATCGAGGGACGCTCCGTGGCGGAGCAGGCCGACATCTACTCCCTGGGCGCGATCCTGTTCGAGATCCTGACCGGCGAGTCACTGCACCCGAAGCGGCGCGCCGACGCCGTGCAGAGCACATTGGATGGGGTAGAGGCTCGCCCTTCGGTGCGCAGGCCCGATCTCGGCATCGAACCCGAGCTCGACCGTATCCTGCAGCGCGCCACGGCGCGCAAGCCGGAAGACCGCTATCCTTCGGCTCGAGCGCTTGCCAATGACACGGAGGCCTTCCTGGACGGTGAGCGCGACTCGACCCTGCGCCAGCAGCTCGCCGCGATCCATCTGACTCAAGCGCGCGGAGCCATGCGGCAAATGGCGGAGAAGCCGAAGGACGAGGTGGCGCTGCAACGCGAAGCCCTGCGCAACGTGGGGCATGCGCTCGCGCTCGATCCCAGCAACCCGGATGCCGTGGACCTATTGGGCCAACTGATGGTCCGAGAGCCGAGCGAAGACCCTCCCGAGGTCAGGCGCGCGATAGCTGCTTCGGGAGCGGCCATGCGCCACGGAGCGGCCCGCATCCTGCTGCGTCGAGCCTTTATCTGGCTCCTGTGTGTCCCCGTCGCGCTGTGGCTCGGAGCTCACAGCTGGGCCGCGGTGGGTTTGGTGGCAACGGCCTTGCTCGTCACCGTTGGGATCATGGCCTACGTGTGTTGGCGGCCTGCCGTAGGGTACACAGCCGGACTGGCACTGCTGGTGCTCACGTCCCTCCTGTTCATGTGCTTCGGCGGCCTCTTCGGTCCATTCGTCATCGTGGCCGGCGTCGTCGCGACGAACACGATCTTCTTCACCCTCTACAGCGATCCTCCTCACCGCAAGTACATCCTGCTCGCCGGTGTGCTCACCCTCGTGGCGCCGTACTTCGCTGAGCTTGCCGGCTGGCTCCCGCGGAGCACGGCCTTTGTCGACGGCACCATCGTCATCTTGCCACGGGTGGTCAAGTATCCTCCGGTGGGCACACAGATTGTCCTGTTGACGATGCACGCTCTGCTCGGTGTGGCACCGGCATTCGTGGCGTTCGGACTGCGAGACCAGCTGGTGCGTGCCGAACGCCAGCTGTCACTCGCCGCCTGGCGCATGGGACAGATGGTCACGGATCTGTGGCAAGACCGGCCGCGGGCGGCGTAGGCCCGGCGTATCGTCTCGAGTCCGGGTCGGCGGCGACCGTTCCATGGCGCGGACGGGCGCGCCCCCCACCTCTGCGCAGGATAGGTGCAGGTGGGGCGCATGCCTACTCGTTCGGGAAGGTTCGGGAAGCGAGCCTCCTGGACCGGAGCATCCACCTTGGCTAGTCTATTGGGCGCGCGAGTGACGGCGCGCGGTGCGTTACATGGACCGTTTCGGTACCGATGAGGCTGGCTTCTCTGTCGAGTACGACGCCGACACGCGCATGGTTCGTGTGGAGGCCTGGGGGTTCTGGAACGTCGAGGTCGCGTCGTCCTTCGGTCCGGTGGTCCGCGACGCCTGCCGGGGTCGCCCCCGCGGTACGACGCTCAGGCTCGACATGTCCCGCCTCAGGCCGATGCGCGACGAGGGACAGCGATCGTTTGGATCGCTGATGGGTTGGGCGTCGGGGCTCGGAATCCAAGAGACTCTCATTCTCACTGGCAGCGAGCTCGTGAAACTTCAGCTGCTTCGCCTCGTTGCCGACAGCGGAGCCCGGGAGCGCACCCGATTCACATGACTTCGGAGCACCAACACGCGAAGCGACCGTTGCAAAAGGGGACCCATGCGTGACGAGCGACCATGATCAGGTGATCGAGGCAACCCGACGTTTCTACGATGCCATCGAGCAGATGGTCAGCGGCAAAGGTCTCGCGGCCATGGAAGATGCCTGGCATCACATCGATGAGGTCACCAGCGGGCACCCGAGTGGCGGATGGGCCCATGGCTGGGATGAGGTCTGGGCGACGTGGCAGGTCTTCGCTGGGTTCGGCGCCCCCGATCGCGGCGGCAGCAGCATCAGCGAGCTTCGAGCCAGCGTGTTCGGCGATGCCGCGTACGCGACCTGCATGTTCAGAGCGTCGAAGGCCCACGGCGGTGATTCGATCAAGTGCACCAACGTCCTGGTCCGGATCGATGGCAAGTGGAAGATCGTTCACCATCATGCCGATCCCTCTCGCGCGTTGGCGGAGGCCCTGACCAAGCTCGTCGGGGGCTAGTGCATCGTTTCATTCGAAACGATGACCAACAATGAAGAGGTGCCGCGGGTCAGACGAGTGGGTTTGGGGCCGGAAGCGACGTCCTCACCCAGTTGGGGGCGTCGCTTCCGGCCCCTCA
>JAFGIS010000079.1 GCA_016929495.1 Polyangiaceae bacterium
GCATCGGCATCGAGCTCGATCTCGACGACCAGACCGCGTGCATCGAATGTGATCCCGACCAGCTGACGCAGATGCTGATGAACATCTGCCTGAACAGCATTGACGCGATCACGGACAAAGGCACCATCACGATCGCGACCGGCAACGTGCTACCTGACGATGCGGAGTTCTCCTGCGAGTCGGGCCTGACCCCTGCTGCGCACGTGCGCATCGAGGTTACCGACAATGGCACGGGGATGGATGCCGAAACGCAGAGGCGCGCGTTCGAGCCCTTCTTCACCACCAAAGACGTGGGCAGAGGCACGGGGCTTGGGCTTTCCACGGTCTACGGAGCGGTGCGGGAGCTGGGAGGAAGAGTCCGTATCTTCAGCGAGCTTCATGCCGGGACAACGGTTCGCATGCTGCTGCCCGCATGCACTTCGGCCCGGACACGCCGGAGCTCGTTCCCCGCCCGGGCTGGCGCCAATGTGCCTATGGGCACCGTGCTGGTGGTGGACGACGAGCCGCTGGTGCGTCTTTCCTTTGCACGCATGCTCGAGGGCCTCGGCTGGCGTGTCATGGTCGCCGATGGCGGACCTTCTGCGTTGGAGCTCTACAGGGCCAATGCCGACCAGATCGACGTGGTGCTGTTGGATCTGTCGATGCCGGTCATGGATGGTGCACAATGCTTCGCAGAGCTCAGGCAGATCGATCCCGCGGTTCGAGTCGCTCTCTGCACAGGGCATGCGCGCGCCGAAGCCGCGCAGCGTTTCGTTGCCGGGGACCTGCCGCGGCTGGTTACCAAGCCGTGCTCGCCCGAGGAGTTGGCGGAAGCGCTTGGCGAGGCTCTCCAAATGGGTCCGCGCATCCTACACATGGGATAGTCTTCTCGGAGCGGGCACCGGAGCGGGCACCGGCGCGTGCATGGGCACTGGGCCACGCGGGGGCGCGGACTCGACGCTTGCGCCATGTGGCCACTGCCGCTAGACAGGATGCGACCGTTCGGAAGACAGTCCCATAGGTGGCTTTCTGCCACAGCACGCACGAGGCGAGTCATGCGGAACCAGAATGCAGGGGGTCGATCCCGAACCAGTCCCGACAAGCACGCTCCCAGGAGCAAGAAACCGTCACGGTCTGTCTCCAACGACACACCCCGTGTCAAGCGCCAGCCTGCGCACGAAGGGCAGGCACAGCAGCGCCCCAGGCGGCCAGCCAAGACGGCAGCGGTACCGAAACGCCCGAGACTCGCGTCGCCCCTTGCCGCGAATGAGTTGAGCCTCGCCCTGTCTTCCCATCACGCGGCAGCTTCTCCAGTTGTTGGAATCGGGTCATCGGCCGGGGGGCTAGAGGCTCTGGAGCTGTTCCTCAAGCACGTGCCCGAGCAGAGCGGCATGGCCTTCATCGTCATCCAGCACCTCGATCCCACGCACAAGGGCGCCATGGTGGAGCTGCTCCAACGCGCCTCCGCAATGCCCGTCGTCCAGGCCAAGGATCGTCAGGCGGTCGAACCCAACACGGTCTACGTGATCCCGCCCAACAAGGACATGTCCATCCGGCAGGGCGCCCTGCACTTGGTGCCCCAGAAGTCGCCGCGGGGCCTGAACCTGCCGATCGACTTCTTCTTCCGATCCCTGGCCGAGGACCAGCAGGAGCGCGGCATTGGCGTTGTCCTTTCCGGCATGGGCTCGGACGGTACGCTAGGGCTCAGGGCGATCAAAGAAAATGCCGGGGCTGGTTTCGTTCAGTCGCTCTCCTCGGCCAAATTCGACAGCATGCCGCGCAGTGCGATCGAAGCAGGCCTGGCCGACGTGGTCGCCTCGGCCGAAGAGCTGCCAGCCAGAATCATCGCGTACCAACGACACACGCCCTACTTCACCAAGTCCGAGCTCGCTCTGGAAGAGAAGCAACAGAGCGGTCTGGAGAAGGTGCTTGTCCTGCTTCGCACGCATACGGGTAACGATTTCTCGCTCTACAAGAAAAGCACCATCTACCGACGCATCGAGCGGCGGATGGGTTTGCATCAGATCGACAAGATCTCGATGTACGTGCGCTACCTGCACGACAACCCGCAGGAAATCGATCTCTTGTTCAAGGAGCTGCTCATCGGTGTCACGAGCTTCTTTCGCGATGCCCCCGCATGGGAACAGCTGAAGACCGACGTGCTACCGGCGCTGCTCCAGTCGCGTGCGCAGACGGGTCTCTTGCGGGCCTGGGTGCCTGGCTGCTCCACGGGGGAAGAGGCCTATTCCCTCGCAATCGTCTTGAGGGAAGTGGCCGAGCAGCTCAGACAGGAACCCAACCTGACGTTTCAGATCTTCGCGACGGACTTGGATCGAGACGCCATCGAGAAAGCCCGCATGGGCTTCTATCCGGCCAACGTCGCCGCAGACGTGTCTCCCGTGCGGCTACGACGTTTCTTCCTCCAGGAAGATCATGGCTTTAGCGTGCGCAAGGAGATCCGTGAGATGGTGGTGTTTGCGCCGCAGAACACCATCATGGATCCCCCTTTCACCAAGCTCGATATCCTGTCGAGCCGCAATCTGCTCATCTACCTCTCGGCCGCGCTTCAGAAGAAGCTGATCCCGCTCTTCCACTACAGCCTCAATCCCGGAGGCATTCTTTTCCTCGGAAGCGCGGAGACCGTGGGCGTCTACTCGAACATGTTCAATCCGCTAGACACCAAGGCACGTCTGTATCGGCGCCTCGACACGACGGTGGGGGCGCCAGCCATCGAGTTTCCCTCGTCCTTCGTGTCGTCTCCCAGCAGGGGGACCGACGAAACGCGACCCGAGCGAAGCGAGGCAGCCAAAGGCCCGCCGCACAACCTTCAGGCGCTCGTGGACCGCATGATCGCGCAACGGTTGTCTCCTGCGACGGTGCTCACGAACGACAAGGGAGATATCCTTTATATCACCGGTCGCACCGGCAAGTACCTCGAGCCAGCAGTCGGGCGGGCGAACCTCAACGTTATCGCGATGGCCCGAGAAGGGCTGCGCTACGAGCTCTCGGCCGCTTTCTCCAGAGCGCTGAGGGAGGACCGGACGGTCAGCCTGCGTGGCGTCAAGGTAGTAACCAATGGCGGTACGCAGACCGTCGACGTGAGCGTCCACAAGCTCACCGAGCCCAAAGAACTCCGGGGCGCGATCATGATCGTGTTCGCAGATGTCGTCGGCACGGCCGCCCCCAACATCCCGGAAAAGAAGGTTCGGCTCCCCGCGGATGTGCGGGTCGGGGCGCTCGAACGGGAGCTGCAGCAAGCTCGTGAAGAGATACAGACCACGCGCGAGGAAATGCAGACCTCCCAGGAGGAGCTGAAGAGCACCAACGAGGAGCTGCAATCCACCAACGAGGAACTCCAGAGTTCCAACGAGGAGCTCACCACCTCCAAGGAAGAGATGCAGTCGATGAACGAGGAGCTCCAGACGGTCAACCACGAGCTCCAGGCCAAGGTGGAGGAACTGTCGCGCTCCAACAACGACATGAAGAACCTGCTCAACAGCACGGACATTGCCACGCTGTTCTTGGACGGGGAGCTTCTCGTTCGACGCTTCACCACCCAGACCGCCAAGCTCATCAAGCTGATTCCCGGGGATGCCGGGCGCCCCATCACGGACATCGCCACCGAACTCGACTATCCGGACCTCGCCGAGGATGCGCGGGAGGTGCTCCGGACGCTGGTTTTCAAGGAGAAGCAGGTCAGCTCCCGGGATGGACGCTGGTTCACCGTGCGCGTCATGCCGTATCGCACGCTCGAGAACGTCATCGACGGTGTGGTCATCACCTTCACCGATGCGAGCGCTGTGAAGCTGCTCGAGACGACGCTGAGAGAACAGGCGAGCCAGCTCAGACAGCTGACCGACTCGCTGCCGAACTTGGTGTGGCGCTGTCTACCGGACGGTGCCTGCGACTACCTGAACCAGCAATGGATCGACTACACCGGCGTGTCGGAGGGGGAACAGCTCGGCTGCGGCTGGCTGCAACAGGTCCATCCGGAGGACCGCGAACGGGTCCGCGAGGAGTGGAAGGCCGCGGTCAGGGCAGGGTCCGCATTCAACGCCGAGCTGCGCGTCCTCCCGCACACGGGCACGCCCCGCTGGTTCAAGGCGCGTTCGGCGCCGATTCATGACGCGACGGGCGCGGTAGTGCAGTGGTATGGGACCTTCACGGATGTCGACGACCTGAAGCAGCTGGTCGAGCTTCGAGAACAGACCACCGAGAGGCTGGCGTGCATCCTCGAGGGGATCAGCGACGTCTTCGTTGCGCTGGATCGGGACCTGGTGATCACGTACTTCAACGGGGCGGCCGAGCGGGTGCTCGGCTGCCATCGTATGGACGCGCTGGGACGCAGCTTCTTCGACGTATTCCCCGACGCGCTCGCTTCGGTCTTCCACGAGAACTACCGCGCAGCGGGCGAGCAGCGGCGTGCCGTGTCGTTCTTGGCGCCGTTCAAACAGGTCGCTCGTCACGGCTGGTGCAACGTTCGGGTCTACTTCCATGCAGACGGCCTCTCGGTCTTCGTTCAACCGGCGGACGCGCCAACGGAGACTCAGGCGTCTTGAGACGATCGCCGGGACACGATCCACCGCGGGCTATCGGCACTTGCCACCCGTCATCCGGTCATGCATCGCGCAGTGTCCGAAGACTGGGCGCGGGTCGTCGCGCCGCCTCCCGGTAGTACCGGTGTCGTCTACGAAGCGGCACAGCTTGCGCACCTCCTGGCCCACCGACAGCTCGTCCCGAACTGACACCCGCTATCTTGGTGGAGGACGTTCCTCAGAACTGCAGGAAGAACTTCGCGATCTCTTCACCCGCCCAGTTCGGGATCGCGTGACCCTCGCCGGGCACCGGGCACCAAACGACCGGGTAGTTGCCGGCCGAGCACACGCGATAGATCGTGCAGGTGGTGATGCCGTCCGACATGGCGACGGTTTCCGTCTGCGCGGTGTCACAGCCGTTGTGCTCGATGAACATGTCGCGAGCCGTGACATCGCCCGAGATGTCGACCACGTCGTCGGCGTCGCCGTGCGTGAACCACGCCGCGATCGGTAGCGCAGAGCAGCTGTTGCCACGGGCGAACAAGCTGCCGGACATCACGCCGATCGCGCGGAACACGTCCGGCATCTGGCAGCCGAGCGTATTGGACATCATGCCCCCGTAGCTCATGCCCGTCGAAAAGAGCCGTTTCTTGTCCACACAGTAGTTGGTCTCGATCAAGTCGATCATCGCCTTGGTGAACTCGACGTCCCTGCCGTTGGTGTTTGGCCAGCCGTAGTCCGTCTCCCCCTCCGCTGAAGGCAAGCCCTGCGCGGTGACGTAGATACCCTCTGGGATACCGCCTCGAACGCCGTAGAATCCGCCGCTGCCGCCGATCCCGAACCGACTCGGCAGGAACATGTCCGCCGTGCCTCCCAGGCCGTGCCAGGCGAAGACGAGCGGATAGGGCGTGCTCGGGTCGTAGGCATCGGGCAGGACGAGGAAGTACTCGCGCGTGACCCCGCTCACGTCCATGGTGCAGGGCCCGGTCGTGGTGGTGCTGCAGTCGGCTAGCGTCGGCTCTGCGCCGCAGCCAGGGCTCGTGTCGGCACCCGCGCTCCCGCCGGTCGACTCGGCGCCGCCGGTGCTCGGTGTGCCGCCCGTACCCGGGGCTGTCGACGTTTCTCCCCCGCTCGCAGCGCCGCCCGATGCAGATCCGCCCGTGGCAGACCGGCCGCCCGCGGCAGACCGCCCGCCGGTGTTTGCGCCCCCTGTTGCTGCGGGCGTCGCGCCGCCGGTGTTGTCTCTGCCGCCGTCTGCGGATCCACCCGTGGAGGGCCCGCCGCTTGCGGTCGCGCCCCCGGTCGGTGCGGGCGCCGTGCCGCCGGCAGTGTCGGCTCCGCCGGATGGGGATCCACCCGTGGAGGCCCCGCCGCTTGCGGTCGCGCCCCCGGTCGGTGCGGTCGCTGTGCCGCCGCCAGTGTCTGCGCCGCCGGTTGCCGACTTGTCACCGGTGGTCTCGGAACCGCCGGAGCATCCCGAGAGCAGAGCAGAGAGTCCGGCCAACGAGACCGCGAACGAGAGCGCTTGTCGAGTGAGCATGGCGTCGCCTCCTCGGCAAGTGTGTCCCCCTCGCGGAGATGCAGCAACGTGGGCGCCTGTTGGCCCGTCCTCGGCCTCCCCTGATGCAAAGTTCTGCTCCTGTGCAATATCGCCTCTTCGCTCGACCCGAAGAACGAGCAGGACTTACCGGCAAGGCCCCTTACCGGTAAGGCGCGACCAACACCCACCGATGTCCCTCTCCCTACCGGTAAGCACCTGCCGCCCGTCGACGCACGCCAGACCGCTTACCGGTAAGCGCCGGGGACCTCGAGAGCACGGGTCGCTCCTTACCGGTAAGCACGAGACCATCGATGGGGCATGCGTCGCGCCTTACCGGCAAGGCTCCGAGGATCGACCGGCGACGCTCGGCGCTTACCGGTAAGGCTGGGCCGGTGCTCGGGCACGAAAAGGGCTTACCGGTAAGGGGTTGGGGTCAGCGGTTGTCTCGGCCGCCGCTGGTCTCGGCCCCCGAAGGCGCCCTGGCCCCGGAGGCTCGCTCCCGTGCCCTCTGTCCCCCACCGGAAGGAGCTCGAGTCGAGTTCGCAGCGATGGCGGGCAACACGGCGAACCTCGTCGCCGCGTGCGTACAGCTCTCCCACGGGTTCGAGTCGGAGGACCAGCACAGAAGCTTCGCGCACCTCCACGACGAATGCAGACAAACGGTCAGAAAGCGTCCCGATCTCGTGCGTGCGGACTACGGCGCCGGGTCAGTACCAGGACGATGAACACGATCAGACACGCGCCAGCGGCGACGATCATGGCCGGCGGTACACCACGGTAGGAGCGCCAGCCTGCGACCACGAACCAGCGCCGGGCTGTCCCCACTGCGAGCGCGTTGAATACGACATGCAAGGTGATGGGGACCAAGATAGACCCGGATCGGTGGCGCGCTTGCCCGCAAGCCAGGCCAAGTCCCACGGCCGTGCCCACGCGAATGACACCCATCGCTCCGGGCATGTCCGCATGCAGCGCGCCGAACACGCCCGCCGAAGCCAGGGTGGCGACCCCACCGCTCCCGAGCCACCGCCAAAGCCCTCGGCCCAGCTTGAGCAGGAGGTTTTCGTTCAGTATCGAGGCGGGCAGACCCTCCGAATCCCGCGGCTCGTCGCCTTCTGCTGCCGTCAAGATCCGGACCAGCCTGTCGATGGCCGACCACACGGGTCCGCGAAACAACAACTCCTCCACCACGGGCGACACGACAATGCCCCACACCAGAAGGATCCCCACCGTACCGGCTCGTAGCTCGCGACCGAACTGCCCCGTGTCCCTCTGGACCTCTTGCACACCGCGCGCCAGGACCTCGCTTCTGAGAAGCGGCAGTGCCGCCGACACGGCCACGGCCACGGCCAGGACATAGGCGGCGGGCGCGAGCAGGGCGGCTGCGCCGATGTGCCCGCATCGCGCAGGTCGCCACGCGAGGTCCTCGCGCGGGTGCTCGAGCACCAGCCAAGAGAGGCCGATGCCGATCGCTGCTGCCACGAGCCCGGTGAGCGTCAGGTAGCTCTGCAACGTCAGGCGGCCGAGCAGTGCGCGTGGCATCAGCCGCCAGCCGTGGTCGCCGACGAGGCGCGCCAGAACCGTCCACGCAGCGGCCACCGCCAGCGCTCGACCGAAAGCTTGCCAGGCGCCTGCTTGCTGCACGGGTCCGAGCGTATCACGGCGTCCGGACGCCGTGCTTGCGCATCAGCCGGTACAGCGCGTACCGGCTCCGCAGTCCGAGCTCACGGGCCGCGCTCGGCACGTGGTTTCGGTGGCGGGCGAGGCAGTCGGTGATCTCGGCAGCGCTCGGTTGCGGAGCGCCCGCTCGGAATGCGCCCGCTCCGGCCGCGGCGTCCGGCGTGGGGAGGGCCCGCGAGGTCAGTTGCTCGCGTAGCTCCGGCGTGAGAGCGACGTAGCCCCGAGCGCTCGCAGACACTGCCTTCCAGAGCAACGTGTCGAGCTCGCGCACATGGCTCCGATACTCGTAGCGAAGCAGGTGCTCCATCAGCTCCGGATCGACTCGCGGCTCGAGGCCACCGGGGGTCTCGCCGAAGAACTGAGACCGAATAGCCGGTGTCGACCTGGCTGCTTCGACGAGCAGGTGGCGAACGGTCAGTGAAATGTCTTCCGGGCGATGCGAACGGGGGATTGCGCGACCTCGTCAGGGCTTGGTTGCCCAGTTGTTGGGCGACGCCAGACCATCCTTCACGCCCGTCATGATTCCACTGACAATGGCCGATTGAGTCACGTCGCCAGTGTTGCGGTTGAAGAGGGAGAACGACTCGTTGCCTGAGCCTCCGTTGTCCCACCAGATGGGCACGAGGCCAGCCGTTGTCGTGTCCTGAGCATAGGCCTGCGCGTGCGCCGCCCTGTTGGCCGCTGGCTGGGCTGCCATGGAGCCCCATTCGCCGATGAAGATGACCTGGGTGGGCAACCAGACCCGGATCTCCCTTTCGATGGAGTCTCGCATGCTCGCATAGTCCGAAGCGCTTCCCCACGAGTATGGAGTCGTGCTCAGGCCGAAGTTCGTCGGGTAGTAGGTGTGAAGCGAGATCACGAGATTGGGGTCTTTGATGAAGCTCACCTTCTGTATCGCCTGGATACCCGCCTGGATGGGGCTGGCGCCGATCGGCTGGATCATGACGATGCGCGTGGCGTTGGCTCCGCCGGTGTCTCGGATCGCCTTGAAGCAGGCCTCGAGGTACAGATTGAGAACCTCTTGCGATTGTGCGTTGTTGTTGCCGCGGTAGTTGGGCTCATTGAAGCATTCGAACATCAGACGGCTATCGAAGGATTGGAAGGCCGTGGCGATCTGGGTCCACACCGCCGTGACTTCGGTCGCCACGCTCTGCGCGGCCGAGGTGGTCGAGGGGAAGGTGACCCACCCGCCGTTCCCTCCTCCGTCCGAATCGTGGTGCGTATTGAGGAAGACGTACATGCCGTCATCGACGGCCCACTGCGCTGTCTGCTTCACCTTGTTCATCCACGCCGAATCGATGGTGTAGGACGGCGCGGGGCCGATGTGGTCGGTCCAGCCTGTTGCGAGCCTCAGCAGCTTGAACCCCGCTGCGTGCACGGCCTTGACCAGGGTTTGACTGGGTGTGGGGTTGCCCCAGCTGGTCTCGTTGGGGATCGCATCGAAGGAGTTGCCCAGATTCCAGCCGGGGGACATGAGCTTCACGGCCTGTTCTGGCGTGAGTTGCCCTGTCGTGCCCCCGCCCCCGGTGGCGGAGCTGCCGCCGGAACCGGTCGTGCCGCCACTGCCCGCGAGGCCCCCGCTGGCCGTCGTGCCGCCGGACCCGATGGCCCCGCCCGATCCGGAGGCTCCACCCGACGCCGAGGTGCCGCCGGATCCGCTGCGGCCGCCTCTTGCGGTTCGGCCGCCGGTGGACGAACCGCCGGCTTCGGTGCCGCCTGTGGCTGCGCCGCCGGTGGCCTCGCCGCCGGTGGCCTCGCCGCCGCTAGACGATGAGGTCCCACCCGAGGATGGGTTCGCGCCGGCCGCGCCACCGGTGCCGCCGACCTGTCCGCCCGACGAGCTTCCGCCGCTGTCTGGCGCCCCCCCGGAGTATGGGTCTTCGCCGGCACTGCCGCCGCCAGTCGACGGCTCAGCGCCGTCCCCACACCCCCCAATGAGCAGGGCCACCGAGGTGAGGGCAAGCGCAAGCAGGGGTTTGTTCATCACGGACCTCCTGGTCAAGTCAGCTAAACATCCCATGGATGTGCCGAAGAACCCAGAAGCTTCAGCGCATCGACGCTCGGCTGCGCTTCGGCCAACCGCCGCCTCCTGCCCGTGGCCCAGCCGTTCGGGCGCGGCGTAGGACGCCGAACCAGGCAAGGGTCGGGGATCGTAACGCGGCACGGCCGGAAGTGGCTCAACCGCGCGCATCGGCCAGCCATGATTTGTCCGTGCCGCTTTCGCCGCGAGGACTCTGCGGGCACAATCGCCCTTCATGAACCGGTCTGACGCTAGCCAGCGCCGTGAGGTCGGTCTCTCCACAGCCACGTTCATCGTGGTAGCCAACATGGTCGGGACCGGCGTCTTCACCAGCTTGGGCTTCCAAGTCGTTGGCATCCGATCGACGTTTGCCCTGCTGGCTCTGTGGCTGCTCGGTGGTGTCTATGCCCTGGCCGGCGCGCTCTGCTACGGGGAGCTTGCGGCCGCGATGCCGCAGTCTGGCGGTGAGTACCACTTTCTGTCGCGCCTGTACCACCCGGCCGTGGGATTCGTCGCCGGCTGGGTTTCGGCGACCGTCGGCTTCGCAGCCCCGGTGGCTGCCGCCAGCATGGCCTTTGGTAGGTATCTGTCCCGCGTTTTCCCCGAGCTGCCCCCCACGGCCGCCGCGCTGACTGTCGCTGTCGTGGTGTCCGCCGTGCATCTGGCGAGCTTGAAGGCACGCAGCACGTTTCAGGGCATGGCCACCACCTTCAAGATCGTGTTGGTGGTTGGTCTGATTGCCTGCGGCCTCGCGCTGGCGAAGGGCCAACCCGTGGGGCTGGTTCCGGGCAAGCCCGACTGGCTCGACTGCCTGTCCCCGGCGTTCGCGGTGTCGCTGGTCTACGTGACCTACTCGTATTCGGGATGGAATGCTTCCGTGTACCTTGCCGGAGAAGTGAAGGATCCCGGGCGGACGATTCCGCGCTCACTGCTGCTCGGGACCGCGATCGTCACGCTGCTCTACCTGCTCGTCAACTTCGTGTTTCTCTACAGCACGCCGAAATCGGTTCTCGCGGGTCAGGTGGAAGTAGGCTATCTGGCAGGGGAGCGCATCTTCGGACCGGTGGGCGGCCGTATCATGGGGCTGCTCATCTCCATCGGTCTCATCTCATCCATCAGCTCGATGACCTGGGCGGGCCCGCGGGTGCTTTGGGCTCTAGCCGACGACATGCCCGTGTTTCGTCGTTTTGCCCACGTCAACAAGCATGGGGTGCCGCATCGAGCCGTGCTTGTGCAGCTGGCGATCGTGGTGGCTCTCGTCTTGACCTCGTCCTTCGACGCCGTCATCACCTATCTCGGTTTCACGCTCGCCGTCTGCACGTTCATGGCGGTGCTGGGCGTGTTCGTGCTGAGGTACCGACGCAGGCACCTGGAGCGACCGTATCAAACCTGGGGCTACCCCGTGACTCCCGTTGTCTTCCTGCTCGTCAGCGCCTGGATGCTCGTCTACCTGCTCGTCTACCGCCCCGTCGAGTCGATGATCGGGCTAGCGACCATCGTACTGGGCCTGGTCGTCTACATCGTGAGCCGCAAGAAGGCTGCCAGCGAGAACCCGTCCGTCGAGGTCGAACGTTGAGCGTGCGCCGGGATACGCCATGGCTCGAATGAAGCGCGCCTCTGGGTCTTTTTTCGTGTTGCTGGTGGGCGTCAGCTGCTCGGCGCGGCCTCTGCCGTCCGCAGCACGGGTGTCGGCGCCGATGGGCGCGGCCGCGTCGGGCGGAACCACGGGCGCTGCCGCGCCGCGTGCGGCGGCTAAGCCGGGCGTTGCGGCGATGGCCGACGATTCGAAGACTGCTCCTGCGATGCCGGTGCGTCGGAGCTCAGTGCGGGCACCACCGCGACCCTAGCGGCACTGGTTGCAGAACTCGGCGTACTCCGACTTGGCTAACTCGAACTGCTTGGCAAAAGCCTCGTTCAACGGATCGGCGCCCGTCGGGATCTCTTTGAGTTTCTCCTCGAGCTTGCCAATGGCCTTGTCCGCGGCGTTCCAGGTGACCTGCTCGGTTTCGAACGAGCTGCGCAGGGTCTCGGCCTGATCCTGGATGGGCTGCCACTGAGCCAGCCGTGCCGCCTTGTCGGCTGGGCTGAGTTCTTCGTAGCTGGAGGGGATCTTGCGTTTGCCGGCGGTCGACATCACGCTCTCCCACGTGCCCTCCATTTTCAGGCGTGCTCTCTCGCAGGCCTGACGGTCCTTGCAGGACGCCACCCCGCTGAGCGCCACGGTGGCCGCACATGAAAAGATACACAAACGAGCCAACATCGCCTGCCTCCTTTCGTGAGGAGCACGTGAAAATCCGGCGGCTAGGTTACACACGATCCGTGGCGGATTCCATGTTGTTGGACCCAACGTTTCCAATGGACCACGAGGCCAGGCCGGGATTGGATCTGCCGTCCTTTCCGCCACGTGACCGACGGGGGCCAGCGGGCGGAGACAAGCAAAGTCCGTGCCTGACGCTTGCCCCGCCGAGCAGTCCGGGGCAGTCGTCCAGCTGTGGATTGCGCCCGGGATCGGGGCGAGAGTCATCTACCGGCGCCATCCCACGAGGGCCCGCAACGGGCCCTCGAGATCCCGGGCCATGGCCGCGTGCTGCTCGCCGGTGGGGTGGGCGTTGGTCGCGTCGCCGGGATAGTGGCGCGAAGGAAGGAAGACCACGCCCGGATCCGCGAGTTGCCGAACGGTCGCCGCGAGGTAGCGCCGGAGCACGGTCTTCTGGGGCCGAGCCGGGTCGGCCTCGTCGTTGACGATCGCGCCCTCGGTGACGGCTGTCTTCGCCGCCGGGTAGCGTCCGCGCAGAGCGCGCAGGAACCGGGCGTAGGCATCGACGAACTCGCGCTCCGCCGGCAGCGGACCGATCCCGAGGTTGAAGTCGTTGGTACCCAGCGACACGACGATGGCATCGGGCTGGTAGGCGCGGTAGTCCCAGGCCACGCGCTCATCCTCGACAGCGAGCGAGAGCTCTTCGAACTCGGGCGCGTTGAGCACGTCGCGGCGCCCCTGCCAGTCGCGTATCAGACCGCGTCCGCCGTAGCACACCAGGTGGCACTGCGCGCCGAGCGCCGCCGCCACAAGCATCCCATAGGAACGGGTCGCGTCGGACGAAGCGGCCGTGTCCCCGGGGACGGCGGAAGCCCGATCCGCTCCTTCGCCGCAAGTGACCGAATCACCGATGAACAGAAGCTTGCGCTCGGGCCAAGGCGGCGGCGCTGCGAGCTCGGCGCCCGCAGGCAGCACGAAGCCGCTCACGGTGACGATGCCCTGCCAGGTCTCCGTCCGATGCACGATTTCGACCCCGTGCGGCCCGGGACCGACACCGCTCGCCAGCGAGAGATCGGCCGGTTCGACGGGAACCCGGACCACTCGCGCCCTGTCCCCATCGACGCTCACCGCGAGGCGGCAGTTGCCTGTCGAGCAGCTCGCGCGCAGAGCGACGTCGCTGCCCGTCGCGACCAGCCGCAGCGTGACGCCAGGGTAGCCGAAGCGTAGCGCGCCGGCGGACGTCCGCGCGACGCGGCCCATGACGGCAATGCGCGGATCCGTTGGTGGCACGACGACGGGAGCGGCAGGGACGATTCGCTCGGGCGTGGGAGTGTTGGTCATGGGAACGGAGCACGGAACTGAGGGACCACGCGGCTGGGCTCCAGCACCTGCCGATGGCGAGGTCGCCGAACAGCCGGCGCCCGAAACCGCCATGAGTCCCGTGAGGACCACTCGGTAGGCTCGCTTGATCGTGGTCGATGGCATCACAAAGCACCCCTGAGTGGCGCGAGGCTTCACTGGCGAACGGCCGCCGATCGTGCCAGGCCGAGCGCAAGGGTCGAGACACGACGCGCCCAGCAGATGAGTCTCTAAGTCTTGAGCACGCGGACGGACATCGTAGCCGTCTTGAAGAAGCACGAGGACCATCTGCTGGTCAACCCGGGCGCTTTCATCCCGTGATCCATTGGGCCATTGGGCCAGATGCAGGCGCTTGCATTGGCCGCAGAGTTGGACGATCGTCCGCCCGATTCCATGACCAACACCGCTGCTCCCTGGGTCGTCCGCACCAGCTTGCTCTGCCTCGTGGTTGGAGGATCGCTCGTCGGTTGCCTCAAGCTGAAGTCACAAGGCCCGGCGGGGGGACTGCCTGCGCTGGGAACCAAGCAGCCGATCGAGCCCCACCCGGCGCCGGCCATGCCAGGGCAGAACGTTGCCGCGATCAAAGTCGATACCGTTGGCTACCCCACCCACTGGACCAAGCTCGCGGTGTTCAACGTCGAGCCCCGTGGCGCGGTCATTCGGGACGCCGCGGGCAAGGCCGTCTACACGATGGCGGACGGTAGCAGCAAGAAGCTCGGGGTCGATCGAGCCTCGGGCGATCCGGTGTGGCAGGTGGACTTCACGCCATTCGACCAACCCGGCCGCTACACCATCGAGGTAGGCGGCCAGAAGAGCGAGCCGTTCACCATCGGTGATGGGGTGTACAGGCAAGCCCTGGTCGCGGGGCTCAAGTACTTCTACTTCCAGCGCTGTCGGACCAAGCTCGAAAGGCCGTTTGCAGTCTGGGAAAACGACGCGTACTTGCGTCCCGGCGTCTGTCACGCGCACGAGAACGTTGCGTGGGACGTCGCCGACTATCCTGACAAGAAGCGCCGCTGGAAGCCGGATGCAGGTTGGCACGATGCCGGCAACTTCGAGATGTACGTCCCGTCGACGGCGCCCACGGCCCAGGCGCTCTTGATGGCGTACGAAGCTCACCCCGAGCTCTTCGGTGATGGCGACCTGAACGTACCCGAATCCGGCAACGGCATGCCGGACATCCTGGACGAGGCCCAGTGGGGCCTCAGGTGGGTGCTGTCGATGCAGGACCCCAGCGGCGGCTTCCATAACCGCGAAGCCGTCATGGACTGGGGTGACCCCGGGCCGGCTGACGCGGACAAAAAGGCACACTGGATCTCGGCGGTCGGGACGGCCAGTACGGGCAAGGGCTGCGCTGCACTCGCCGTCGCCGCGCGCGCCTATGCTCGCTTCGACAAGCCCTTTGCCGACCGAGCCGAAAGCGCGGCCCGTCTCGCCTGGAAGTTCCTCGAGGAGCACCCCGAACGCATCACCGTCGCCGTCAAAGAAAGCAAGCAGCCGCTCTGGGACGACGGTGAAGAGTACAAGACCGAAGCCGGTTCTCGCCTACTCGCTGCCGCCGAAATGTGGCGGAGCTTCCGGGTAGAGGGTGCACTCGCTCTGGCCAAGTCGCTGCTCTCGGATCCGGAAACCCAGCCCGACAAGTTCCTTGCCGGCGCCTGGGTCAACATGGCGCGCTGGGGTCTCATGACCCTCGCCCTCGACGCGGAAACGCCCCAAGACGTGCGCCAGCAGGCCATCGAGCGGCTGGTCGCGGCGGCCGCGAGCCTGAGAGAGCAGGTCGAACAGCGCGATGGCTACCGCTGCGCGAGCCGTCCCGAGGACTACTACTGGGGGCACAATTCGAACCTGCTCGAGCGCGCGCACCTGCTCAGTGTAGTGAGCCGCCTCGACCCTGCGCAAGCGTTCGCGCGCGAGGCAGCGCGCGACCAGTGGCATTGGATCCTGGGGCGCAATCCCAATGGCTTCAGCATGGTCACCCGCGTGGGCCACGGACCGACCCGATACTATCATTTGGAATGGGGCCAGAAGCAGCCGGTGCCCCCGGGTTGTCTGGTTGGCGGCCCCAATGGCAAGGAAGGTGCGTTCCTTGCGCCGGGCACGCCTGCGAAGGCTCTGCTCTGGGACAACCCGGACCCGATACCGGGATGCACCACTCCCGCGCATTCCCTGTGGCATTCGGATCAACAGGCGCTCTGGGCAGGGGGGTTTTTGCGCAAGGACCACTGGGACACGGGCTGGTGGGTCGTGACCGAAGGCGACATCTACTACAACGCCAACCTCGTCCTGGTGGCGGCCGAGATGCAGGCGAACAACTGAGGGGGCGCGGGGGGGCGCGTCCTCCGGCTTCGCTCCAGTTGCCGGCGCCGCATGGAAGTTTTCGCGGTCTGATGCTGGTGCGGCCACCTCCGGCCACCCCGCGGGCTGGACGCCCCGGGCGGGGTCGTGGGACAATTCGACACAGCTCGAGCCTGCATCCCGCCGAGGATGCGGAAAACCTGCCACGCCCGACGATGTCTCACCCGTCACAAGGAGAACCCATGCACCTTGGTCGTGGCAGTCGACTCGCAGGGTTGGCCGCACCCACTCGGCTGGGATGCAGCGGCTCTCACACCCATCGGCGTGAGGTGCATCCGTCCGTGACCCTCATCGCGGGGGTTGATCTTACCGGCTGCAACAACAACGGCGCACCCGTCGGCAGCATCGAGGAAGAGATCGACCAGTGCTCGAACTACATCACCAGCGACCTCGGTCAGTCCGGAGTGTGGACGATCGCCTGTCCGTACGGGGACACGGGCTACAAGTCGTACTCCCAGGGCCGTTTCTTCCTCGGACGCGGCGTCAACTCGGGCCTGATCGCCCCTGACGGCAATACCGATCCGTTCAACCTGCCGGTCGTCGCCGCCAAGGGCGGCGAGGAAGCTTCGGCGTTCAACACGCAAATCGATGCGGCCCAGACCCAGGGACGCTGGCTCATTTTCCTGCTGCACTCGATCCTGCCGACGAGCAACAACTGGTACGCGGGCGTCGATATCTCGAGCATCACGGGAAGCGTCGATCACGCCAAGGAGCTCGGAGACGTGTGGATCGATAGCATGGTCAACGTCGGCGCCTGCTGGATCGGGCAGCGCACCTTGGCGGCTACGACCCCGGTCCCTGCTTCCCGCCCGGGCACGTGCTGCGCGTCAGCGTCGATGGCGGCAAGCTGACACAGGACGGAAAAGAGCTCGCCTGGGACGGCCACGGCTACTACGAGGTGGCGCTGGATGCGGGGAGCCTGACCTGGAAACCGTGAAGGCGAGCTCACTCGCCGCCGGCGTGGAGCAGCGCCCGGTATTGACGCACCGCACGGGTCATGGGCCGAACCTCGACGAAACGAAGCAGCTGGTCGATGTCGATGCCGGGAAGGACTCGGCTCGCCGAAATCGGCTGGTACTGTTCGCCCGCCAGTGTGAACAGTGACACGGCTCCCGCTTTCCAGATCCAGACTTCCCGGACCCCCAGCTTTCGATAGATCTCGAGCTTGTCGAGGCCACCGCTGGTCCAGACGACCTCAATCGCCAAGTCGCAGCGCTCGGGCTCCGTATCGTCGCCCAGAACGTAGCACTCGTCCGGTTCCACGCCGCGGCTGCTCGACTTGCTCTCGTGCGTCCATGACCCGTAAGGTGTGATTTCGACGCCCCTTGCGAGGCACCAGGCCTCCACCAAGCGCCCCAGCATCGACTTGATCGCCTCGTGGCTCAACGATGGATTCATGAGCTCCAGTTGCCCCTCCAAGTACGCCACCCGTGGAACGCTCCGGTCGCCCCGGAGCTCGAGGACCCGCTGGTAGTCTGCCCATGTCGCGCCGGACAGGCCGATGATGCTGTCGGCCGCGGGCGGCGTCAGCACGAAAGGCAGCGCGGGCTGGGCCATTGCGGGAAGGATAGCATCGACCCTTCCGGTTGCGAACCGGCGGCCAAAACTGGGGCTGCTGGGTCAGTTAGGTCCTCTGGGCGGGTAAGACCTGATCGCCTGACCGACGTCGAGCACAGCGGCACCTGACGCTCGCTCACGCGGCGCGTCGAGCCCGAACGCACAGCACCCGCCGCACCACGTTCAGGACGATGAACGGCAGCCCGCCGCCCAGGCGAACGTCGTGGCGCAGCAGCCATGCCCATCCGAGCACCACGACGCTCAGGGCGAGCAACGCGAGTGAGGCTCGGCGTATCCAGGCAGCGTCTTCGGATCGGACGGCAACGAAACCGTACCGATGAAGGAACGTTGCCGCCGCACCCACCAGCGCCGCCGCGAGAAACAGTCCGAAGGCTTGTGTCGCGGCAAGCCATCCCATCAGTGCCGGAATCTTGAGCCCGAACGCTGCCGCGCCGAGCGCGAGCCAAAGGTGTGTCCCGACCAAGATCGGGTTCAAGAGGTAGCCCCTGAGCACCACCACGATCGAGATCGGTATCGCCAACGCCGTCGCTACCAAGAACCCCGTGCCAGCTTGGCCGAGGTTGACCTGCCCCTTCACGATGAACGGCAACGCCAGACAGATGATGGGAACGAGCTGTAGCAGCTCTGGCCAGGCGCGCTGTGGGGAGGGGGAGGCCACTCGAGTGGCCGCGAGCCTAGCACGGAGGTGCGTGGCTACGAGAGGTGGATTCAATAGGGTTGCGAAAAGCCCCGGTAGGGGAAGAGCGGACAGCGTCAGCGACGGTCCGGTTGCCGGGTTCATCCGGCGCAGAACAGTGTCGGAGAACGTCGGGTCCGGCACCGCGATCACGCGGGGGCCGTGTGTCGACTTGCCCGTGGCCTGGAATCGATCGCTGCCATCGGAACAGGCTGCTCCACGAGGCAATCATCCTGCCGTTGGGTGCCCACGGCCGCTCATGGGCGCTGCGCAGTGGGCGCCATGGCGCGGACCGGCCCGCGGTTCGCTGCCGCATGAGGTCGCCCGTCAAATATCACGGCGCCCGAGGGTCGCGCGCGACCCTGGCGCTGCGATGCACACTGCGCGTCGCGCGGCTCGTCGGCTCACGGCGTGGCGTCGATGACTTGCTGTCGGCAACGTGGGAACGTTTCCCGCCGAGAGGCGCCTCCATGCGCCGCTCGGGTCAGACTGACCCGTTATTGGAACGCCACGCTCGAATCCGTCCACTAGGTCGGACCGGGACATCCCCATCGGAGGTGATCGATTTCGGTGCCGACGGGGCACATGGCGATGCGGCGGGACGGTCATGCGAAGGCTTGTGCTGGGTAGGCCGCACTCATATGATGCGCCCGGTTCGGACTCGCTGTTACGAACGAGCCCAGGCCAGTCGGGGAGAAGGTAAGGTCGTCCCGTGTTCTACAGAATGTTTCTGGTCCACAAGGCCCTCATTAGGGCATTCAACAAGCACATTGCGCCGATCTTCCTCTTCTGCGGCATCCTGCTGCTCCATGTGGTGGTCACGATCGGTATGGCTCTGGACTGGGTCTTCTTCCCCTCGCTCTGGAAGAGCAAGGTAGAGCGCCCAATCATCGTCGTGGGAAACCCACGGAGCGGAACCACGGTGCTGCAGCGCTTCCTGGTCGACAACGGGGTCGGCATCGGATCGCGGCTCTGGAAGATGATCTATCCCTCACTCACTCTTCAGGCCCTGCTCAAGCCGTTCATGCCGATCCTCGAGAAGTTCAGCCCGGCCAAGCACCACGCCGGCGCTGCCCACAAGACCAGCATGACCGGCATCGAGACCGACGATCCTTCCCTCATGTTTCGCTACTTCGATGGGTTCTTCATCTACGGCTTCTTCCTATCCTGGTGCAAAGAGGACCTGAAAGACCTGTTCGATCCGAATCTCCGGGACACCTCCCAGCGAGACTTCGACTGGCTGGAGAAGCTGTGGAAGCGGGTGCTGGTGAGTGAAAAGAAGGACCGCTTCGTCGGCAAGCTCTTCTCGCTCGGCATCCGCGTGCCGCGCTTCCTGGAGCGATTCCCCGATGCCAAAATCCTCTACACGGTGCGGGATCCCCTGGAAACCGTGCCCTCGGGTCTCAGCCTGGTCACCGGCGTGCTGGACGGTCGCTTCGGCTTCTGGAACTTGCCCGAGGCCAAGCGCAAGCACTTCATCGAGAGGCTCTACGGCGCTCTCCTCGAGCTGAGTATGCGGTTCCATGCCGACTACACGGCTGGCAAGGTCCCTGCGGACAAGGTCAAGGTGGTGAACTTCAACCGGCTCATGCAGGACTTCGACACCCTGATGTTCGAGATCGTCGATTTCGTGCAGACGCCTCTCACTCCGGCGCTCGAGAAGTCCATCCGCGACACCGCGGCGAAACAGAAGCAGTTCAAGAGCGGGCATCAATACGACCTCGACAAGTTCGGGCTGACCGAGGAGCGGATCCGCAAAGACTACGCGCCCATCTATCAGACCTTCTTCAGTTGAGCAGCTCGCGCATCCCAACCGGAAGCACCAGGAGTACGAGTACCCATGAGCAAGAAGTACCCAATGGCCCAGGCGGTGCGCGACGCCTATCGCGCCGGTGAGGAAGACGAGGCGCTGGAGCCGCGTGTGCTCGTCGATGCACAGGGAAGGCCTATCGGACGCATCGGCGACGGCGACTACGCCATCTTCTACGACATTCGGGGCGAGCGGGAGATCGAGCTGACCTCGTCGTTCACCGACAAGGACTTCAAGCATTTCGCGGTGGCCCCGATCCGTACCGGGTGGGCCACCATGATCGAATACTCTCGTGAGCTCGACGTGAAGGTGGCGTTCCCGCCGATCCGCGAGATCCGCAACACGCTCTCCGAGGTCGTGAGCAACGCGGGCCTCCGTCAGGTCAAGATCGCCGAGACGGAGAAGGCGATCCACATGCGCTACTTCCTGAACGGCAAGCGCGACGAGCCGTTCCCGGGAGAGACACACCGCTTCGCCCATTCACCGACGACGGCCAACTACGCCGAGGTGCCGGCGATGAGCGCTCCGGCCGTAGCCGACGAGACCATTGCCGCGATCGGCGATCCTGCGAACGACCTGGTGGCCGTCAACTTCTGCAACGTGGACGTGCTCGGCCATATCGAGAACAAGCCAGCCATCTTGCGCGCCGTCAACGAGGTGGACCGCTGCGTTGGAGCGCTGGTGGCAGCGGCTCAGGCGCAGGGGATGACCGTCATCATCACTGCCGACCACGGCACGGTCGAGAAGTGGCTCTATCCCGATGGAGCGGTCGACACGGGACACACGGACAGCCTGGTGCCGTTCATCGTGGTCGACCCCGAGTTCAAGGGGGCGTCGTTGAGCAACGGCGGGGCGCTGTACGATGTGGCGCCGACGATCCTCGCGTTGCTCGGCCTACAGAAACCCGCCGAGATGACGGGCGAGAGCCTGCTGGGGGTCGCTCCGAGCCCCAAGCGCCGCCGCGTTCTGTTGATTATCGCCGATGGTTGGGGCGCGCGGGACGAAGCCATGGGCAATCTCATTCTGGAGGCAGACACCCCGAACATGGACCGCCTGCAGAAGGAGTGGCCCTGCACGCGCATCGAAGCGGCGGGGCTTGCGGTTGGCATGCCCAAAGGCACGGTGGGCAACTCCGAGGTGGGGCACCTGCATATGGGCGCCGGCCGGCGGATCCTGTCTGACCGGGTGCGCATCAACGAGGCGATCGAGGACGGATCGTTCCACGAAAACGAAGCCTTCCGCTGGGCCATGGAGAGCGCCAAGCGCGACGGTACGGCACTGCATCTCGTCGGCATCGTCTCTTTCTACAGCTCGCACGGCTCGGTGGAGCACCTCAATGCGTTGCTCGAGATGGCGCGTCGGGTGGGGGTGAAGACCGTCTATCATCACGCGATGCTCGGCCGGCGTGGAGAGCGTCCCGAGAGCGGCGCCATCTACATCGAGGGTGTCGAAAAGGAGATGGAGAAGCTGGGGCTGGGTCAGCTCGTGTCGGTCATCGGCCGCTTCTGGAGCCTGGACCGCGAAGGGAACTGGGATCGCATCGAGAAGACCTATCGCTGGTTGGTGGACGGCAAAGGGATAGCCATCACCGACGACGGTTGAGTATCCTGGGCCCCCGCCACGTTGGAGCGCGATCGACGCCCTCGCCCCGTCGAGGGTGCCCGCGCTTCAACGGGCGCGAGGTGCCAGCCCTGCGCGGCAAGGACCCTGCGCGCTGATGCAGGGCCGGAAGCTGACGACAATGGACGGTCACTACACTATCGAGATGGAAACGGCGCTCGGGGCCGTGGCCGAGGCAGCGAGACTGTGCCAGCGGGTCGGCAGCAGCATCGATGCGCGGGCGCTCGAGAAACCGGACCGTTCCCCGGTCACCATCGCCGACTTCGGGAGCCAGGCGCTGATCTGTCGCGCTCTCCGCCAAGCCTTCCCGCGCGTACCCATCATCGCCGAAGAGGACACGCGCGAACTCGCAAAGCCGGAAAACCAGCACCTCGTGACGCAACTCGTCCACTATGTGAAAGAGCTTCGACCTGGCACGAAGGCCGCGGATATTCTGCGCTGGATCGAGTGGGGAGGAGCCCAGCATGATCCCGGCACCTTCTGGACCCTCGACCCACTCGATGGCACGAAGGGGTTTCTCAGGGGAGCCCAGTACGCCATCTCCCTCTGCCTCGTGGTCGGCGGGGAGCTCACCGTGGCCGCGCTGGCCTGCCCGCGAATGGCGGGCGCTCCAGGGCAGGGCAGCGTGTTCGGCGCCGCCAGAGGCCTCGGGGCGTTCCAGCTACCCCTGGATCTCGCCGGTGACCGCCAACCGATACGCGTCAGCGATGTGGGCGAGACCCGGGCGATGCGCTTTGCCGAATCCGTGGAACCGAGCCATTCTTCGCACGAGTACACCACCCGGATCGCGGAGATCCTCGGCATCGCAACCGAGCCAGTCCGTCTGGACAGCCAAGTCAAGTACGGCGCGGTAGCGCGAGGCGATACGGACGCCTACGTCCTGCTGCCGCTCGACGCCCGTCGCAGGTTCAAGCTGCCGAACATCTGGGATCATGCCGGCGGGGCGCTGGTCGTCGCGGAAGCTGGCGGCAAGGTGACCGACACCCAAGGGAACCCTCTCGATTTCGGGCAGGGGCGGACCCTGGCGAGCAACCGAGGCGTCATCGCCAGCAATGGCCGCGTCCACGACGCTGTTCTCGAGGCCATCGCCGCACTCGGCCTCGGAGACCTCGAGCTGGCCGTCACGTAAAGGCCCCGTCGAGCTTGTGCCCTGTCTCCGTGGATGCGCCGCAGAACTCGACGGCCTCGAACTGGGCGAAGCCGTCGAATTCTGCGGCGAATGCCCCCCGTCTGAGCCGGGAAGCGCGTTGTTGGTCATGTGCCCTGTCTTGGAGACAGGGCACTGGGGGGGCACGACGGGGCCGTCGGCGCGAAACGCGCTGCCTACAGCGGCCGCTCGAGGTAGGCCGTGGTGAAGTACTCGTCCTTGGTGTCCGGTGCGAACGAGACCTTCTCCGTGTCGAACACCGAGCGCCGCCCGTTGCGCTTGTTGACCACCTCCATGCGCAGCGCCCGATAGCGGTTGTGCTTCGGGTCGAGCAGCTGGACGTTGCTGGCCGTCAGCTCCTTGAGGGGCTTGCCGTCCATGCCGACGAACAGGATCTTGCGAAACACGAAGGTCTTCTTGCTGATCCAGTACGTCTTCTTCTGGTAGCCCTCCTCCTTCTTGAGGTCTTCCGTCTTGGCCGTGACGTCGATGACGTAGCAGGGCTCGCCGCCGGCCGGCTCTTCCTTGACGAGCTGGTAGTCGTAGTCGTCCAGCTTCGGGATGTTCAGATCACCGTAGGAGAACTCGCTCCCCATGAAAGCCTTCGATCGCTCCGAGGTCGCGATACGTCGGGTCTTGTGCATCACCGGAAGGTATATCCAAACGTCGTCGGCCTTGTTCTCGTAGTCGAAGACCAGAACGCCCGTGCCCTTGATTTCGGCGGGCTCCGTGAACCGATAGACGCGCTTCTCCGTCCTGCCGCCGTCGTAGAGCTTGGTGGCCATGGTGATGGCCTTGACTTCGGGCGCCTTGCCACCCGTGAAGTTGCTCATCTTCACGCGCGCTTCGGAGCCCGCGAGCTTGCGGGTAACGGTGACTTTCTGCATGATGCCGCGCGCGTCCGGGGTTGCTGGGGCCTTCGCGGGGGCGGCCGGGCCGGCTTCGACCCTGTCGGCGGCAGACAGCAACACCAAGGAGGCGGCTGTCGGGAGGGCCAGGGTGAGCAGTACGCGTGCGATTCGGCTGTGTCTCATGTCGATTCTCCAGACTTGGCGACAGGTCTGACGAACCGAGCGTCCAGGTCCTTCATTCGGCCGTAGAGCATGCCGGCCACCTGACGCGCGAGTTCGTCGAGGAATCATCCATCTTGGTGTTCGTGGAAGCTGACTCGAAAACGGTTGGCTGGCCTAGTGCCTTCAAGCACTGAATACTGAACGCGCTCACAGTTTGAGCGAACGGACCAGCGGCTGACGGAAGTCGCTACCTGGCGCGTAGTAGCTGGCCATGACCACGCTGGCCTCCTCCTTGCCCTTGTCCGTCCGGTCCACGAGGATCTCCCCCTTGGCCGATACGACGACGGTGCGCAGGGAGTCGCCGCGAACCCGATACAGCAGCCGGTCGCCCGTGAGGTAGCCGCGCTCGCGGAGCGCCGCAAACCACTTTGGCAGCCCGGCGCTGATCCGTTTCTGCAGCTGGGGGCTGATGAGCTTCGCATCGCGAGCCTGCTGGAGATTCTCGCGCACGACCTCGATCCACTGGTCCAGCTCCACGTCCCGCAGGAACTTCAACTGGACCAGAGCATCGTCGGCCGCAATGGCGACCTTGGCAATGTTCGCGTAGAGCTCTGGGGACGGCTTCTTTCCCGCCACCACCTCGGCCATGCGCGCCTGGACCGACTTCCCCAGGCGCACGTCCACGGTCAGAACGTCCACCTTGAGTATGGTTTTCTCGAGCAGCATGTGCATGGCCGAGTATCGGCCCTGCAGCTCCGGGGCGTTCAGGTTCGGCACCGGGGCGGCGGCGAGCAACGGGGCGGCAAAAACCAACGCCAGAAGCCAGACACGGAGATAGAACGACTTTCGCTTCACGGTTCGCATCATCCTGTGAGTGGAGGTGGTTAGAGATCTTAGCCCAACAGACAAGGGGCGCTACCGCTATGTCGAGTAGCGAGTGAGGGCGCCAGACGCAACAGACGTCGTTTTCTTGATCGCTTTTCGTGGGTCCCTGTTTGGTCGATCGTTTCGTCCTCGAACGTTGATGAGTTGTACGCAGCAGCTCGTCGGGATCTTCCTTCGCCTGTGCGGAATTTCGGGGGTGTGTCTGATCACACCGGGGCAATACCGCGTCTCGGTGCAGCGTGGCTACAATCATGCGCCGAGGGTAGGATCTCGGCGATCCGCGCAGAGCCGTTCTCCCAATTGGCCGGATGCTGCCCTCCGGAATCGGGGGGTCGCTAGAATCGATACATCGCGTCGAGCGACAGCGCGTGCGACTGGGCCCAGTAGCTTCCGGCATTGGCCGGTGGTGCAGGCTGGCCCAGGTACTGCTCGTGGCAGTTGTCTTCGTCGGTGTACGGGGCCTGGCACCGGCTGCCCGGGACCTGCTGGTAGACGCGGGAGTCGGCGGCCGTCACCCGAACGGTGGGTTGCTCACGGTACTCGTACGCCAGAGCGAGCTCGAGATCCTGCACGAACACGGACAGCCCGAGCGTGCCGCCGAACTGCTGGCCACCTACGAAATCCGCGGCCGCGTATCGGTGGTCGGCGGCGGCGCTCTCGTAGAACACACCACCACGGAGCGCGAGCAGATCGGGCAGGGCCACGTAGTCACCGCCGAGGCGAACGCTCAAAGTGTCGCGCCACTGTTTGGGCACGTCGATGACGCCCACCTCCAGCTGGTTGTTGTCCAGCTCGGCGACCAGTCCGTCGGTATCCAGCCGGAACCGGTCGACCCGTGACCAGGTCTCGTAGCCCAGGTCGAGCTCCACGTCGAAGAGCTCGCGTTGGTCGCGCAAGCCAATGTAGCGCATCCCCAGGTGAGCCGTGAGCGGCAACGGGAGCGAGAGACTGACGTCGTCGGCAGGTTCGTCGTCGCGCAGCAGCGCGACGTGGTGAAGCGTCGACGACAGCGGGTCGATGTCGAGCGTGCTGTGTGTTCGGATCGTGGCCGGAATCACCTGGCCGGCAAGTCCGAGCTCCAGGAACGGAGCGGGCCGGTACCAGGCCCCGAGTATCGCGTTCAGAGTGAACGGGTCCGACCCCTCCACGGTCGCGAGCATATCCATGTCGCTCGAGACGGGATGCGCAAAGCGTGGAAACACGTCAGCGTCGATCACCAGCTGGTACTTGAGCAGAGGAACGCTGATCCACTGCAGGCTCGCTCCGAGTCCGAAATCGTCCTGGTGTTTCCAGGCAGCGCTGGCCGTGTAGTTGAGGATGATCGATTCTCGCTGGACGATCATGTATCGCTGGCCGCCGTCGACCGGGAACACCTCTTTGCCAACGCCCGCCGGTGCATAGGCGGCCAGGGCGAATCCCCAGTCTTCCAGGCCCAGGTTCGAAGCGACGCCCACGAACGGCTCGAGCGCTTGCCAGGGTTGCTCGTTGCGGACCGTGCCGAACTCCACATATGGAGGCACGCCGTTGTCCAGGTTGCCCCAGTCGAGCGTGGGCGCTCGAGTGAACTCGTACGCGTTGTAGGACAGCCGATTGCCGACCTGTACGACGGTCCCCTGGATGCGGGCGAGCCCTGCGGGATTGTGGGCCACGGCTGTCAGGTCGTCCGCCTTGGCCGTGAAGGCGCCTGCCCGGCCGCCTGCCCGTGCGCCTTTGGTGCCCGAGTAGTAGCCCTGGGCGTGAGCCGGCGAGGCACTCGCCGTGGCCAGGGAGAACACGAGCAGTGGGAGCGCGCGCCTCGACTCGAACCGTCCATGCACGTGCTGGCTCATGGCGCGGCCTCGGAGTCTGGGTAGAGGCTATTGGTCAGGCTGTGGAAACCAAACACGAAGCCCGCTTCGGCGTCGAGCCGCCACGTCGAGGCTCCGTCGTCCCACAGCAGCTCCATACGTCCTGCTGCCGCCCAGTTGACGAACGTGCTGCCGCCGCTCAGTCGTGTTGCCTCACCGAGCAGCGACCCGGACTCGCGCTTGGGTCCGCTGAGGCTCCAGGCCTCGGTGGCCAGGCCCTCCTCGAGGTCGAGCTCGTATTCGAGCAGCCGGAGCTCGTCACCCGATTCACCGCCGTCGACCACCAGCACCCTCTTGCCGCGTACCTGAATTTGACTCTGATCCGAGAATTCGGTGGAGTCAGCAGCCAAGTCGAGGGTCGCCGCCGAACCCCCCAGGACCCACTCGCACGTTCCGTCCTCGCGGCGGATCTTGGCGATGCTGCTGAAGTTGCTCAGTCCGAGGTAGTACGCTTCCTCATCGGGGTCATAGCCGAGCGCGTTGGCAGCAGACCAACCCTGCGCGCTGTCGTTGCCCTGCAGTTCGGCAGGATCGAAGCAATCCCATGTGCTCCAGACGGTCTTGTCGTTTCCGTCCTCGTCGATCTCGACGATTCGGTCGCCTCGCAGCGGGGCGCCCTCGAAGTCACGAACCTCGCCCGCGATGGCCGCGAGCGTTCCGTCCGGGAGCTCCAAGAAGTCCTGTCCGAGCAGCGGGACCGGGATCGAGTCGGTCTTCGAACCGTCGAGGGCGACTCTCACGAGCTCCGACGCTTCGTCCTCGTCCTCGGACGGAACGAGAGCGTTGTAGAGCACGCTCTGGCCGTCTACGGACAGACGCGCGCGTGTGATATCCCGCTCGTGGCTATCGACGTGGTACCAGACGACCTGCCCTTCTGGTTCGATGATGACGACCGTCGGCTTCTTGCCCAGCACCGGAACTGCCGTCCAGCGTTCGTGACCGGTCCCTTCGAGGGTCAGGGCAGGGATGCCCTCGGGAAGAGCACCGGTCCGAACGGTCGCGATGTCACTGGCTCCGGCGTTGGCGCCATCCCAGACGACCACTCGGTAGTAGTACCGGGTGTCGGGCTCCAGACCGAGCAGGCTGAGACGATGCCGTTCTGCTTGCTCGATTTCGAGCGGGGTGTTCTGCTCCATCGCCTCGGTGGTGCCGTACTGCACGTAGCCGATGCTCGGCTCGTCCGTGGTCCAGCGCACGCTGACGACCGTGGAGATGGTTTCACTGGTCTCACCGACCACGCTCCGTGGTCGAGCGACCTCGCTCGAAGCGTCGGACGGGCCGCATCCACAGACGAATACGACCAGGGCCGCGCAACAGGCGCCGCTCAGGCGCCCAGCGCGGGCGGCGCGACGATCACGCACGACTACTCTCCGGCCTGCGGGTCCAGTACGGCGAGCCCGAGGGGCGCCGGGCTCTGGCATGAGCTGCACATCAAGCCGAGCAGCCAGACCCCGTTGGTGCTCTCGAAGCCGGGGAACGCATCACCAGACTTTCTCTCCTTGGCTTCGGCCAGGTCCTGCTGCTTGTTGCGGGGATCCTCTGCCTCCCACAATGTCGTTGCAATGATCTCCATGTCCTTGATTTGCGACTGGACGTCTTTGACGGCCATGTCCTCGTAGAAGCCGAGCAGCACGCTGTCGATGTCGGTGGAGCCGATGCCATTGCCCGTGCCATCGTGTTTCAGTTTGCTCCAATCGATGACCCAGGGCCCATCGGCTGGGATGCTCACCTTCTGACTGGACAGCGTGGCCGAATACTCGAGGATATTGCCCCCTTCGGGCACCTCCACCGTGGTTGCGTCCGCCGACGAGCTACGCTTCAGGAACACCATGGACTGTGTGCCCACTCCCGGCGTCGTCCCCTCGGCCACGAGAAGCACGTAGGTGAAGTCGTCGCTGGCGACGAATTCATCCTGCAGGTCGATGTGGCCATCCGTGTCGCCAAGGCCATGCAGGTTCGAGAGGTCTACGCACGTATTCGCGTGGTCGGCTACCGTGTACTCGAAGAGGCCATCCAGGTCTCCAGCCTTCAGCGTTCCGGAGGCGAGCCGTGTCTCGACATCGTCCTCGGACTGGCCCTTGAAACGGATTAGCTGGATGTGGTCGATATCCTTCGTGGGGTCCACCTCGTGGCCAAGCAGATCGGTGGTCACCTGGTCCCAACAGACCTCGATCTCCTCGTCCACGGCCACCTTGACCGTGTCGAGCGTGAGCTTGGTCGTCGACTGGTAGTTGTTCTCGTCCGTGAGCATGACGTTCGTGCTGCCAGCGTCGTCATCGTCATCGTCGCCTTGGTCGCTACAGGCGACGAGCAGCGTTCCCACGCACAGCCACGACAGCGCGCGCGCAGTGAGGGACAAGCCGAGGAGAAGGTGGTTTGCACGTTCGATTGCCAGAGCCATACGCATCGCGTAGATCATGAGCCAGCCAATGTCCAGCTAGAGCATCGTTTCAATTGAAACGATGACCAACGATGAAGAGGTGCCGCGGGTCAGACGAGTGGGTTTGGGGCCGGAAGCGACGTCCTCACCCAGTTGGGGGCGTCGCTTCCGGCCCCTCA
>JAFGIS010000080.1 GCA_016929495.1 Polyangiaceae bacterium
CGAACCACAGCACCAGTCCGCCCAGCGTGACGGACGACATGTTGTGGCCGGGGATCGGCGTCACCTTTCCGTCCGGACCGTACTTGCCCTTCCGGGCGCCGAGGACGATGACGCCGGCCAGGGCGGCCCAGCCTCCAACGCTGTGCACCACCGTCGAGCCCGCGAAGTCCAGCATCCCGGCCGAACCGAGCAGCCCGCCGCCCCAAATCATGTGCCCGACGATGGGGTAGACGATGGCGGTGAGCAACAGGGAGAACAGAATGAAGGACCCGAACTTGACCCGTTCGGCGACGGCGCCGGAAACAATCGTGGCGGCCGTACCGCAGAACACGAGCTGGAAGAAGAACTTCGCCCACAGGGGTACGCCCGCCCACGCAATGGACGAGTAGACTCCGTGGTATGCGTCCCCGGTGGCGGGACTGCTGTCGGCGCCCCCTACCATCCACAGTCCGTGGGTACCGAACAGCCCGTTGCCGTCGCCGAACATCAGGCCCCAGCCGATGAACAGGAAGCCCAGCGTCGAAACGGCGAACACGACGAAGTTCTTGGCCAGGATATTGACCGTATTCTTGGCGCGATTGAGCCCCGACTCCACCATGGCGAAGCCGAGATTCATGAAGAACACCAGGAAGGCGGTCACCAGGACCCAAACGGTGTCCAGGGCGACCTTGATGTCTGCCACGCTGCTGCTCGCCTTCGCGGCGGCCTCCAGCGCCTGGTCAACCGCCGAGGTTGCCTGGGCCGCAGGCGCGGCGAACGCTGGCGTTGGAAAAAGGAGCATCGCGGCGGCCGCAGCTGCCGCGACGGCGAACACGCCAACCCATGCGGACCGGGGACTACTCACAGGTAGGTATCTTGGTCGAGCCATGACCTGTATCTTGCTCGCTGCGGATTTCGTGTGTGTGTCCGCGCAATGTCACCTGATGAGGACTTGATTTTTCCGCGTCGGGGCGCACGTCGAAGAGGCCGTTCGGATCCGCACGGGAGAGCGCGGCGACCAGGCGCTCTGATGGCCCGAACGCGGAGCGGGCGCCCGTAGCGTTCCCACCCCTATCGCTGCGGGCGTGCCAGACCCACCAGATCGTGTCCCGTGGTCACGGTCGCCGATAGTCCTGCCTCCAACAGCTGCCACCGCACGCGGTTTGCGGCGTCGACGCCGAGCGGACCCACGACGAGCGCAAACCGCGCGGCCCCGGTGGTCTCCATGACCTGTGCGGCCACCGTCTTCGAACTCAACTGCGCGCCCAGCTCCGCCAGGGGTCCCACCCGACCGGCGCGCGCGATTTCCACGTACTGGGCGTCTTGCAGAAAAGCCGACACCGACCCGAGCGGCTCCCCGGCTTCGGTCTTCAGCGGGACGAACAGCCCTTTGCACAGGGTCTCTTCTGCGACCACTACCGGTCGACTCCACAGGGCCAGCACCGATTTCTCGTCCCCGGAGCGCAGCTCGAATCGAACCCCGGCCAGCATGTCCTGCGCCGCAACCACACGGGGCAAGACCCGCCAGGGCTCGCTTTCATCTGCGTACCCGTTCGCTTGCATGCAGGTCGCGCGCTCGTTCGCCACGGCCACGCAGAGCCGGTAGATCGGTACCTTACCGTCAGCGCCAGCGGCCGCCTCGCTCACGTTCACCGCGCCCACGCGCAGGCGGAAGCGCGCCTGAGGGTCGACGCCGCAGGGAATGCAGCGTCGCCCGGACGGACACTTGGAGGACTGAGCCGAACAGGATGTGCCACCGCAGCAGTCGTGGCACTCCACCGGCAACGACAGATGGACTTCGGGCGCCGGGCGCGGCAGGACCGGTCGCGTCGTGGTCGCCTCCCCGGTCCCGGACAGCACGACGGGCCGTAGAGCTGGCCTCGACCACCACAGCGCGACCGCAGCCGCGAGTGCACCCAACGCGGCCGAGATCCCGTGGCTGAGCCAGGGGCCCGTGACCACTCGTCGCAGGTGACGCCCGGCGGCCGCGCGCGGGTGCGGCGAGGCCGGCACTCCACTCTGCGCGCACTTCGGCCCCGCGCTGGCCGGCGCTCGGCCATCGTGGGCGGAATCGAACAGGGGCGGAGCTCGCAGCTCGTGGTCTTCGAGGTCGGCCTCCATGCGCGCCACCTCCAGCTCTGTCGTGGGCACCATCTCACCGCGTTCACTGAACGCGTCCGCCACCAGCCGCTCCCAGCGCTCGTGGTTCTCACGGTTCTGGTCGGGTCGTCGGCTCATGGTTCACCTCCCGCGGCAGCGCTGGCCGCTTGGACGTATTCCCGGACTCGGGTGAGGGCGCGGCGCCGGATCGCTCGCACATTGTCATTGGTGGTTCCCCAACGCGCCGCCAGTTCGGCGGCAACTTGGTTGGGGAGACGCTGATGGCTTTCCCCGACACGCAGGTACAAAGCCGAGACCCGAAGCACGTCGCGTTCCCGTTCGGTCAGAAGCTCCAGAGCTTCCTGGACCCACCGAGTTGCCGCCGACCCGCTCGAGGGCGGGCCCGGATCCGCAATCTGCTCGAAATCGGCGCTCGTAGCCACTTCTCGCACGGCGCGCAAGGAATCGGCCAGCAGGTGTTGGGCAATCGTACCGAGCCAGGCACGAGTCCGACGGCGCTCTTGGTCCGGACCGAGCCCAGGAGTCTCGTGGAAGGTGTTCGCCCGCTCGAACGCGCGAGCGAAAGTCTCCTGCAGCAGGTCCTCGGCCGACCAGGAGCAGGAGGACAAGAGCCGATGCGCCTTGCGGCTCAGCACCGCGTACAAGTACCCAGCGTGGCGCTGGTAGAGTTCTCGCTTCGCGGGCCGTGCCCAATCGGGAGGTTCTGCCTTCACGATTTGGGCGAACAGCTCCGCATCGCTGGGCGCTTGCTGGGCAGTGACCATGAGGTGGTGGCAGCATAACACGAGGCAAACGGCGCTCTAGATCGCTACGCCGATCCGTGACACCGACTCGTGAGCGCGCCGCCGGCGAGCCTGAGATTCGGCCCCTCGGCCTCGTCTTCGACCGGGATCGCGTCCGACGAGCACCTGCGTGAAGAGCCACGGCACGAATGCAATCCCGACCGGGATCCAGATCCGCTGACGCGGGTGCGCGCGCCTCGAACATCCGCACGCGCGAAATCGATCTTACGCAGATGCGTGACAACGACGGATCGACACGCCCGTGCGTGCACCTACGGATGACCAACGTGGGATTCGTGATCGCGGTGGCTGACGGTCGTCGACCGATGTTCTGTCACGGTTCTCGGTACACCCACCAAGATGTTTGCTCGATGGTTGGTGAAGGGGATGGTGTTCTTTGTTCTGTTGGCGACGACCCTGCGGGCTCGCGGTGAGACGTCGACCCCTCGCGGGCAGGACGCACCGCCGAGCCAGAGGTTGGCTCTGGTTCGCCCTGCGGAGCTGACCGCGACAGAGCCACGCGGACCCACCCCCTCCCCTGCTTCGACGCCGGTCCGTGCCACGGTCCCAGCCCCTGCAGACGATGCACTCGCGCCTGACTCGTCCTGCGTCCTGCCGGAGCGCCGTTGGCAACCGGGTCTGTTCGCCTCCGACCCCCGCGTCCCAGGGGAGGTCGTGCTCACGTTCGACGACGGCCCCAACCCCTGGCACACGCCGCGCGTCTTGGATCTCTTGGCGGAGTTCCACCTGCCGGCCACGTTCTTCGTGGTCGGGGCGGCCATCAACCGACGCACCTATCCGCTCATCCAGAGGATTGTGGCCGAGGGTCACACCCTGGGCGCGCACACGTACAACCACGACATCGACCTGGCCTTCCGCGCGTGGGATGACGGCGACTACGTACAGGGGCAGTACGTGTTGGGACAGATCATGATCGAGCTGGCGCTGCTGGCGACGAGCGCCGACGACTTCGCTCGTCTGCACCGGCAAGTCTTCGGGGTTGCGTCCGGACACTACCAATCCGTGGGGTCCATCCGCCGCCACTGGCACGAATACGCCGAGCGGCACGCAGAGCTGTTGGCACAATACGGCTACAACGCCGAGCATCGTCCCTATGCTCTGGTTCTGGCGCGACCTCCGGGCGGCCTCCCCTACGTCGCGCGGTCCATCGACCCTCGAGCGCGGCTCCGGCACGAACGCGCGCTGTCGCGGCTCGGCTGGCTGAACATCCTGTGGCACGGCGGATCCGGCGACACCGATCCGAAACACAAGAACGAGCCGGGGTTCTTGTTGGGCAATCTCCGATACCAGGAGCGCTTGGGCGGTGTGCTCCTCATGCATGACTACATGCGCAAGGACGCCCTGCGCACCGCGCTGCGGACCATGGCCTCGTCCCCGAAGATCATCGTGGTGGGCATCGATCGTCTGCTGTCGCGCAAGTTCGGCTGCGGCCGGGCTGCGCTCGCGCGAGCTCTACGTCCGGCCCGGCCGGCCATCAGCGCCACGCGGGTGGCAGACCGGATGAGCGCAGGTGAGTAGCCCCTGCGACATGCCCCCGCTGTCGAGCCGGCGCTTGGCCACCGCTGCATCCGCGGAATTCCCGAACGATCCTGCAGTAGACCCGAAGGCTAGCCACCGGCAGACGCTTCATCGTCTATGATGCGCAGGATGGACCGTCCGCTTGGGTCGCAGGTAGCTAGGTACAACACGCGCTGGGTTGCTTCCGCCTTCGCAGCTCTGCTGTTCGCATGGGCATCTCCCGCACGAGCCGGCGCGCCTCGCTATCACGACGGCCTGTACCTGAGGCTCGGCGGCGGGCTGGGCCACCTCTCCAGCTCCGCCGAGAGCGAAGCGGTCCTGGGCAACCCCGTGGAAGCCAACGTCACCGCGCTCTCTCTGCTCGGTGAGCTGGCCCTCGGCGCCACCGTTTCGGACGGCCTGGTCCTCGGCGGCGGGCTCTTCGTCCATCGAGGGTTCGACGCGCGGGCCGACGACGCGCGCTGGGGCAACGCTCGTTTCGATGTCGAGTTCGGGACGGCCAACGTCTATCTCATCGGCCCCATGCTGGACTACTACGTCCAGCCGAGCTCGGGATTCCACCTCCAAGGCAGTCTCGGCTGGACGTTGCTCAGCCTGAGCGAGGGTGAGTTCTCCGACAGCGGCGTCGACATCCGCGACCAATCCGGCGCCGGGCCAGGGCTCGTGGTGGGCTTGGGCTACGAGTGGTGGATTTCCAGCGCCTGGAGCCTCGGCGTGCTCGGCCGTGTCACGCTCGCGTCGGTCGACGCAGAAACAGACGACGAGGTCGACTTCGACCACACGGTCCTCTGTCCGGGTGCGCTGTTCACGGCGACGTTCAACTGAACAAGGCCCCCC
>JAFGIS010000081.1 GCA_016929495.1 Polyangiaceae bacterium
AAAACCACGGTGCTGGCGCTGACGGATCTCGGCGCTGCAGACGAGGATCCCCGACGGCTGACGTTCTGGCGGGCCATTGCCCACGAAGCCGAGCAATGCGGGGCGCGCGCCGTGGCGCTCGTGCTATGCCCGGCAAGGCGCTGGTCGCGGCAGCTCGACCGCGGCTGGCATGCTCTGGAGTGGCAGCGGGCGCGACCCTTTCGCCGCACTGCCCCTGGCGCGCTCCAGTCTCGTGAGGTACAGCGCGAGCTCGAGCTCAGGAATCAACTCCTCTTTCTGCTCGCTCCGGCGCTACGCATCGAGCCTGCCCTGCTGAGGGCCCTGCGCCAGAGATTCGATCGCTACGGCGCAGACTTCGGCACCGAGCTCGATGTATGGCTCGACGAGCGCATGGCGCACCGCTCCCGCGACGGGATCGCGCTCGAGCCCCGCGAGCGCGCGGCGCTGCGCCCGAAGTTCTTGGCCCAGAGCGCGGAGCTTCGCCAGGACGCCGAAGCGCTCCTGTCGACCCATCATGAACCTCTTTCTCCCCTGATTCTGGCCGAAGAGCTTCTCGGATGCGGCAGCGAATCGGGAAGGCAGCGTGCGCTCGCCGTGCTTGCGTCCTATGCGCGACGGCTCGAAGCGAGGGGTGTAGGCAGCACGAGCGAAGGTCTGTTCATCGAACGTCTGAGTGATCGGCAGCCGATGGAAGCGTGGCTCGATGCCGAGCTTGCGGCAGTTTGGGCCCTGACCTACCGCAATGCCGACCGTACCGGGTTCACCGAGTCTCTACCCGAGGGTCTGTCGCTGAGCCAGGTGGTTTGCTACCTGGACGCGAGTCCTGCTCAGCGTTGGGCGCGCATTTGGCAGCTCGGTAGCGAGCTCTGCTTCTGCCCGATTGTCACCACGAGCGAGCCGCTGCCCCGAGGCGCAGGCAGCCATGTGGCAGACGTGCCGCTGTGTCATGGCCAGGTGCAAGTCCGCTGGCTGTCGGCTGCGAGCGATGCGGCGGCCGAGCCGGAGACGGTGCGCGCGAGCAGGAGTACTGCAGGGGATCCGCCCGAGCGTTCCGCCACGCTTCTCGACGTCGACCGGCGGCCCTGCTTGCGGTTACCCCAGGGTCCGGGCGCTGCACCCCGGCTGCTGCTCGAAACCGACCAGGCCCTGTTGCGCATCGAGCCCGAACTCTGCCCGGATCTTGCCACGAGGATCTTCCGCAACCGCGCAGGCTTCTGGATCGAGGCCACGGGCACCGAGTTGCTCTGGCACCAGGCCGAGGTGGAGGCCGCCGCACGAGAGGCCCCGGGGCTCGTCAAGAAGCTTCTTGGCGCCCGACCTGCCACGTCCCGGCGGCCCAGCGTTGCGCGCATCGAACGTATCGAGCGCGCAGAGCGGGTGCTGTGGCCCACCTGGGCGCAGGAAGCCATCCGGGACCATCATGGCCAGGCAGTAACGCTCCGGCTGGGTCGTCGAGTGGCCATGCGCATGCGCTGGATCCCTGCGGGGCGATTTTTGATGGGGTCACCGGAGGACGAGGAGGGTCGACATGCCCGGGAAGGACCGCAACACTGGGTGACGGTGACGCGAGGGTTCTGGCTCGGGGAGGTGCCGTGCACGCAGGCGGAGTGGGAAGCGGTGATGGGCAAGAACCCCAGTCGGTTCAAGGGAGGGAAGCGGCCCGTAGAGCAAGTGAGCTGGGAGGACTGCCAGGAGTTCTGTGTGAGGCTCAGCGAACGGATCCCTGGGCTGGTGGCGCGGCTTCCGACCGAGGCGGAGTGGGAGTATGCGTGTCGAGCTGGGACGAAGAGCGCGCATAACGACGGTTCTGCGTGCACAGTGCCGCAAGGCCACGACCCAGCGCTCGAGCGGCTCGGGTGGTTCGACAAGAACAGCCGCGGCGAGACGCATCCTGTGGGCGAGAAGCTTGCGAATGGGTGGGGCCTGCACGATATGCACGGCAACGTGTGGGAGTGGTGCAGCGACTGGGTGGGCGAGTACCCGAGCGAGGAGCAGACAGACCCAAGGGGGCCTGGGGAGGGCCAGAGGCGGGTCATCCGCGGTGGCAGCTGGACCAATTGGGCCAGGCTCTGCCGCTCCGCCTATCGGAGCGGCTCCGAGCCCGGCTACCGCTGGCTCAACCAGGGCTTGCGGCTGCTCGCAGTTCAGGCTAGTGACGGTGGGGAGCGGAGCGACAGGGAGTGGGAAGAGGAGGCGAGCAGCGGCCGAGCAGGCGAAGCGGAGCGGAGCCGGCGAGGTCGCGGCGAAGCCGACGGCGGCACGGGAGGGCAGTCGCTGTGAAGCACGCGTTCTTCTGGATCCCGGCCCTGGCGGCTGGCCCGGCGCAGGAGGAGCTCAATCGGTTCGTGGGCAGTCACAGGGTGATCGCCGTGGAACGTCATTTCTCTACGACTGGGCCGAGCCCGGGGTGGGCCGTGGCCGTCGAGTACGTCGACGGTGCCTCCGTTCAGACGGATGCGAGAAAGAACCGCATCGACTACCGTGAAGTGCTCGACTCCGAATCCTTCGCGCTGTTCGCGGCGCTCCGGGCCTGCCGCAAGCGGATCGCGGAGGCCGAGGGTGCCCCTGCGTACACGGTGTTCACGAACGAGCAGTTGGCAGCGATCGCGCGCGCGCGGCCGGGTACGGCTGAACAGCTCGGCCGCATCGAAGGCGTGGGAGCGAGCAAGGTGCGCAAGTACGGCCAGGCCCTGCTCGAGGTCATGCGCAGCGCGAGCGGAGCAGACACCGAGGCCACGGCATCAGGAGGCGCCGGTGCGCCGTGAAGGCGACATGATGGACCGCATCGTCTGCTGGGAGAACCTCCGGCGCGCGTACGCGCTGGCTCTCAAGGGGCGGCGACGTCCGGAACGCCCTGTCCCAAGCCCCGAGAACGTCGATCGGTGGCTCTCGCGGCTCGCAGAGCAAATCGCTCTGGGCACGGTCGAGGTTGGGCGCTTGCACCAGTTCGTGATCCATGATCCGAAGCGTCGCGTCATCCATGCCCCACGCTTTCGTGAACGGGTGCTGCACCACGCGCTCATGCTCGTGGCCGGGCCGGTGCTCGAGCGCGCGGCGATCGCGGACAGCTACGCTTGTCGTCCGGGAAGAGGCGTGCACAGGGCGCGCGCGCGTGCGTTCGAGTTCTCGCGGCGATTCGACGCTCACCTCAAGCTCGATGTTCGCCACTATTTCGATTCGATCAGCCATACGGTGCTGTTCCGCGAGCTCGAACGACGTTCCAAAGATGTCCTGCAGGAGCAGGACGCTGAACTGGCCCCCGTCCGGCTGGAATTCGGCACGCCGGGAAATGACTCCTCGGGTGTTAGCAGCGTGCCAGCAGGCTTGTCGAAAGCTCCTGGGGAACCGCCATCTGGGG
>JAFGIS010000082.1 GCA_016929495.1 Polyangiaceae bacterium
CAGCCGGGCTTCGCTACAATCGCGCACGCTCTGCGCCGGACGCCGTGATGGGTAATCCTTCACCTCGAGCGTCCGTCACAGATCCTGACTATGAGTTGGGTCAGACGTCAACAGGTTGCGTGTCTTTTTTCGTGATGGCGTGTTGGGTCGGTTCGGCTCGCGGGGTCTTTGCATGGAGAGCTCCTTTCGCAGGCCGAGTTCGAGCCTGCGTGGGACGCGTATCGTGTCGCTGTTCGGGGCGGACCGGCGCGTCTGACGATGGTGAGAGCGAGCTGGATTTCAGCCGACTATTCGCATTGTCCAGCCATGGCTTGGCCGCCGGAGTGCTACCAGAGAAGCCTCCTTGCGCCCTTCCGCTGGCAATCCGCGGGACGGATGGGTACTCCGGTTGGCTGCCGCCAACACGTCGTAGGCGCGTAGTGTCAGCAGCTCACGCGTGTACGCATCGATGACGGCCATGACCTGAAGCAGCTCCCCACGCAGCGTACGGACGACGAAGAAATCAAGCGCCCACAGGGCATCCTTGGCCGCCGACGTGTAAGCCTCCCAGGTTCTACCTCTCGTGCGCGGACCGAACCCGAGCTTTGAGTGCTGCGAGAAGCACGGTGCTCTTCTGCTCGATGTCTGCTATCATCGCGAAGTCGTGTTTTTGTCCATTTCTTCAAGCATTCTGCGGCGGACGACGACTGTAGCCACCACAGCCGACTGGCACGACGTTAGGGTGTGCCTCCTGCGCTCGTCAGAGTCCTTCCTGTCGTCATTGCGCTGTTCGCGCGCTCCCGCCGCCGAGCTTGCGGGCTGCCAGGACTTGTCAGTCGCGGAGCTGGACGCCACACGTGTATGATGCTTTCCCGCCGGGCGAAAAGGCAGAGACTTCCGGGGCGGGGTCTTCGAATCCGTTGCTCACGAAGTCGCGAGTGACGCCCGCTTCCTCATGCGTTTGGTGCTTCGGCTTTGGCCCAAGGGCGCGCGTAGGTCTGTCGAGGGTATCGAGAAGACCCTGGGCTGTTGCGGGTCCATGAGGGACCTCGAGCGGCATCCTGCCCGAAGCGACGTGACACGCAAACGTCAACGCGGTCGTCGCCGGCTGTCAACCGCAGCGTGACGGCGGAGTCGATCCGCCAATGACGAAAAGCCCTCGACGCGCTCGACACCGGGAGGCGGCGCCGAAAGTCCGTCCCCACCCGCTGCGACGAGCACGCTGGAATCCAGGGCGCCTCTCAGTTCTCGCAGCCAGGCCTGTGAAATCACCCGCTCGGTGTCGCGAGACAGTGTCAAGAACACGGCAATGCACGCATGCTCACGCACTGCCTGTGCAATCTCGAGCGGCGGCGTGCTCGGTCCGAGAAACACCAGCTCGAACCGCGCCAGAGCGAGCACCACCGCTGCCATGTGCAATGCAAGATCGTGGCGTTCTTCCGGCAGAGTCGCCAGCACGACCGATGGCCCGGAAACGTTCGCCCCGAGCGCCCGCCACTCCGCGCTGAGCAGATCGCGCAACCGTTCGCTGGCGAAGTGCTCGTGGCGCACTCCCATGTCTCCTCTCGCCCACCGGTCGCCCATGCCGACGGTGAATGGCACTGCAAACTCGTCGATGAATCGCCAGGCACCCACCGCAGTCCAGGCTTCACGCATGGCGCGTTCGAGCGCACGACCGTCTAGGTTACGAGCCGCCTCAAACCAGCTCTTGAGGAAGTCGGCTTTCGGGGAGCCGACAAGGGAACGCGGTTCGGCCGCAGCCGCTTGCCCGAGTGCCAGCAGCTTCGCGAGCGCCCCATCGCCCAAGGGAACCACGCTCGAGGCCCGGTGACCGAGTTCGATTGCTTGCTTGACGAGGCGCAATCTCTCTACTGCGCTTGCTGCGTACCTGCGATGTCCGGTCGGCGTGCGCTCCGGTTTCGGAAAGCCGTAGCGACGTTCCCAAGTGCGCAGAGTATCCGCCGGCACGCCCGTGGCGCGACTGAGCGCTCCGATCCCCAGCAGTGTGGTCACGCCGGTCCGGTCCGCCATCGGGGGGGCCTTCATCTGCCAAGCATTGAACCTGTTCTAAATCTTGTCAAATCAGACGCTCTACCTGCTGTCTCCATTGGGCCATCTGCATCGCACAGTGGCCAAACCCAGAAACTGACCAGCAAGTCAGACCCTTGCTGAAGAAACCTGAGATGCGGGGGGGTTGACGAGCCCGGATTGCCGTCCATGTATTGATCATTGTTTGAACATTTTCTGTACAACTTCTGAACAGGAGCATAAACCATGAACACGCCTCGGTTTTTGGCCACTCTGCCCTTCGTCGCCGTCCTGACCGCCTGTGGTGACGACTCCACCTCGGGAACTTCAATGACCGGCACCGGCGGCAAAGACGGCGCAGGAGCAGTCTCATCGCAAACCATCGTTGACCTGGCAGTGGCGACGCCCACTCTGAGCACGCTGGCGCAAGCGGTGCAGGCGGCCGACCTCGCGACCACGCTCGCCGGACCCGGTCCCTTCACGGTGTTCGCGCCCACCAACGCGGCGTTTGCCGAGCTGCCGACAGGCGTCCTCGACTCGCTGCTGGCAGACAAGCCAGCGCTCAAGAACGTTCTTCTCTACCACGTGACGAGCGGAGAAGTGCGCGCGAACCAGGTGAAGGCCTTGTCCAAGGTGACTACGTTGCAGGGCAGTATCGCGGTCGTCGACGCATCCACGGGCGTGAGGCTCAATGATGCCAGCGTGACCTCCGCGGACGTCATGGCCTCCAATGGCGTGGTGCACGTGATCGACGCAGTGCTGATCCCAGCGGACAAGAACGTGGTGGAAGTGGCAGTTGCGGACGGTCGCTTCAAGACCCTGGCGGCTGCAATCCAGGCCGCCGGTCTTGCGGATACCTTGTCTGCAGAAGGTCCGTTCACCGTCTTCGCCCCAACCGACGCGGCGTTTGCTGCGTTGCCGGCTGGTACACTTGACGCGCTACTGGCGGACGTTCCAGCCCTTCGCAACGTCCTACTCTACCATGTCGTGAGTGGTCGCGTGGTTTCCGGTGACCTGACCGACGGGGCGAGCCCGGAAACCCTGCTCAGCGGCAAGACAGTGACGGTGAATCTGATGGGCGGAGTGAAAATCAACGACGCTACGGTGGGACCGGCCAACGTACTCGCCACGAACGGTGTCATCCACGTGCTGGACAAGGTGCTCACGCCGCCCGCTTCGTGAGCGGCGCGGGCGCGGGCGGTCAAGCGGGCGGCGGACCGGGTGGGGCCGTTCCCACTTGCCCTTGCGTTGGTGCATGACTCGAGTCAGAGTTGCGGGTCGCCCGACCGAGCTTCGGGTTCAGTCCACCCGATGGCTCTCCGGCATTCCCAGAGCGGCCATTGTGTTCAGTATTCTGCCCCAAGTTGACCACCCCGCTCACGAAAGGGCATGATTTACGCCACTTCGTCGGGCTCCGTAGACACAAACTCGGAGCGGGGCGTC
>JAFGIS010000083.1 GCA_016929495.1 Polyangiaceae bacterium
CAGTGGCCTCCCTGCCTGGCTCGGTGACCTGCCACTGGCTCCGAGGAAAAGGGCAGTTCGTTTGGCCTTGGCGCCGACGGGAAGGAGACGTTCGGCACCGCGTATGGTGCCCTCTTCTCCCTCTTCGGGTGGGGCGGGCAAGTAGGGACCGGGTCTGCGGTGTGTTGACAGGGTTGTGTCGGAGTAGCCTCGGTCGCAAATACAACCAGTATTCGCTCCCTCGCAAGAAAGCCGTAGCAAGCCGAAATCCTGCGCGATCATCGCGCGTTCCGGCGACCGATGTGGGGTAGGGGTATGAACCGAGCGCGCGCGGCGATGCTACGCCGCGCGCTCGGGCACAGCTACTGGCTTGTACCGCTGCTCCGCTACCGCACCACCCGGATCGCGCCCTCGCCCTTCTCGAGCACCCGGCCGATCTCGTGGTGCGGGATGCCGCGGCGCCCGAGCGCCGCGTGCAGCGTCTCCGCGCGCTCGCTCGCCACCGATATGAGCAGCCCGCCCGAGGTCTGGGCGTCGGCCAGCAGATCGACCAGCAAGGGGTCTACCTCCGGGTGCACGGTGAGCGCCCGCTCGCAGAACCTACGGTTGGCGTGACTGCCGGCGGGGAACAGGCCCATAGCGGCCAGATCCCGCACACCGCCCATCAGCGGTACCCGCGAGGCTTCGATCTCGACCGTAACGCCCGAAGCCCGGGCCATCTCCAGCAGGTGGCCGAGCAACCCGAACCCGGTTATATCGGTGCAGGCGTTGACGCCGGTTTCCTGCATCGCCTCAGCCGCGTCCCCGTTTAGCGTGGTCATCCAGCGCACCGCCTCGGCCTCCGTTTCGGCCGGAGCCAGCCCCCCCTTGATGGCGGTGGCGATCACGCCGGTGCCTAGCGGCTTGGTCAGCAGCAGCCGGTCGCCCGGCTGCGCACCCGCGTTGGTGATCACCCGCTCCGGATGCACGGTTCCGGTCACGCTCAGGCCGTACTTGAGCTCCTTGTCCTCGACGCTGTGGCCGCCGAGCAGCAAGGCGCTCGCTTGCTGCACCACCTCGTGTCCCCCCAGCAGTATGTCGCGCAGAACGCTCAACGGCAGGCTCTTGAGCGGAAAGCAGACGATGTTCAGCACGGTCAGCGGGACACCTCCCATGGCGTAGACGTCGCTCAGCGCGTTGGTGGCGGCGATGCGGCCGAAGGTCTTCGCATCGTCCACGATGGGGGTGAAGAAATCCACGGTCTGGATCAGGGCGAGGTCCTCCCGCACGCGGATGACACCCGCATCGTCCGCGGTGCTCCGACCTACCAACAGGTCGGGATGGGTCACGAGCGGTAGCTCGGCCAGCACGGCCCCCAGCTCCACTGGGGCTAGCTTGCTGGCTCAGCCGGACGCCGTAACGCCGCAGGTCAGCCTGTTCTTCTTGTCTTCGCTCATGGTTGGATGATCCGGGTGGCCCTGGATAGCGTTTCGATGATGCTGTACATGTTGGACACGCAGCCCACGACCAGTTTGTCCTTGATACCGAAATGGTTCAAGCAGGTGCCGCACACCAGCACCTCGGCGCCCAGCTGCTCGATCTGGCGTATCTGTTCCAGCACCGGGGAGCCCTCCACCGCGAGCCGAACGCCTCCGTTGACGAAGATCGCGTGGGAGAGCAGATCGTTGAAATGGCTGAGGGTATCCAGAAAGCCTGCCATCAGTACTGCGCCCAACTCGTCGTCGCCGCGCCCCATGAATGCCGACGACACGTAGATCACGGTGTTGCGGCCGGGGGCGACCGAGCAGGTGATGGGGGGCAGCTCAGCGGCCGGGGCGTGTTGCCCGGGCTCGATGGTCAGGTGGTAGTCGCCGCCGTGCCGTTCCACCGTTACCCGGGCGCCCTGGCTTTGGGCGAAGCGGCTCACGTTGGAGCAGGACGCCTCGTTGTCGACGATCACCACCAGCGGTGCGCTGCTCTGCTCGAGCGCCGCTTTAGTGTCGAGCACTGGTTGCGGGCAGGGTAGACCGCGGCAATCGACTTTCTTCATTTCCGTCATTCCTCTGGCCTCCTCTTTTTCGTGGACGAAAGCCTGATGCGCGCGCAGCCGAGAGCGGCCACCGTCTGCGGGTTTTCCCATACCACCATCGAATGCCCGAGCGCGCTCGAAAGCAGCGAGACCAGGCACGGGTTGTGGGCGCACCCCCCGGTGAAGACCACCGCGGGGACCAGCGGGACTCCGCCTGCCACGCAGACCTGCCCGCCGGAGCACGCGTGGTCGCACTCCCCACAATGCTGGATGCTGGTCTGGGTGTCGACGCAACTGCTGCCGCAGAGCTTTCCCACCGCACAGCTGCCCGAGCACAGGCCATTGGAGCAGACGGGCGTTGCGCCGCTGCATACCTTGCCGCACTGGCCGCAGTTGCTTGCGTCTTCCTTGGTGTTGACGCAGCCGCTGCCGCAGTCGACAAACCCGTTCTGGCAGGCGCACGAACCCGACACGCACGTCGTCCCGGACGGGCAGATGTTGCCGCAGAAGCCGCAGTTGGACGCGTCGCTCTGGACAGAGACGCACACGCCGCCGCACTGCATCTGCCCCGCCTGGCAGCCGGAGCCGCCTGGGCCGTTTGGATTCGCCGGCTCCGACGAGCAAGCCCAGCCGAGGACCAGCAGCCCACCCCAGCCCACCATGCACGCCACGCGCTCGTTGATGACCTAGTCTCCAAGTTCGCCAAACGCCCGACCCTGCCTGCCCTGGCGGATGACCCGGTACATGGCAGGGCTACAAGTCCATCCCGGGAAGCTTAAACGATTTAGTAAGCCTAGTCCGGTTGAGAAACCGGGAAGTGCCCCAGGAACCCCGGCAGAAGTCTGTACTTTGGCACCCCGAACGCAAGAGCTGCCGGTCGGGCGAGGCGGAGCGGCATGGAAAACCCTGTCGTATCTTGGCCTGTGATGTTCATTTCAGGCTTGTGCTCCCACGAGCTCTGTGCCGCTGTCGCAGAGGCTCTGTGCCAACGTGTGCCTCCAACCCTGGCATTCTGCGGCCTTTTTCAAGGTCGCGCCCCGGCATGTTGTATGCATGTCACACCGATTCGGAGACTCACCATGCGCTCACCGCTTCGATGGTTCGTCGCTGGCTGCATTTTGCTCCTGCTCGCGGTTGGCTGTGGCGGCAGCAGCCGTGACCATCAGGGCGGCGCAGACGCAGGCGCAGAGCAGACGCAGGCATCCGCCGGAGGCTCAGAGGAGCCGACCGCCGGGACGCGAGCCAGCGGCGGGCGAGCCCTCGGGGGAACGCAGGACCAGGGGGGCTCAACGGCTTCCGGCGGGAACAGCACGACAGACACGGCTACGGGAGGTGCGAGCGCTGGCACGGGAGGCGCGGCCACCGGCGGGGAGAACACCGGCGGCAGCCACTCCGGCTTTGCCACGGGCGGCACGAGCGCGAGCGGCTCGGCCTCCGGCGGGGCCAGTACCGGCGGCTCGGCCTCCGGCGGGGCCAATACCAGCGGCTCGGCCAACGGCGGAGGGACCACCGGTGGCAGCCACTCCGGCGGCTTCGCCACGGGCAGCACGAGCGCGGGCGGCTCGGCCTCCGGCGGGGCCAGTACCGGCGGCTCGGCCTCCGGCGGAACAGGGCCTACCTGCGGCTATCTGGATCTACCGTGTTGTCCCGGCGACGACTGCAGGGGCAACAGAACGGTGTGTGGCGCCAACGACCAATGCGTGTCTTGCGGTGCCACGGGCCAACCTTGCTGCAAGAACCTCGACATCCGCTCGATCTCCGCTGGCGAGCAGGCTGGCATGTGTGTCAGCCACCACGAAGCGTGTGGAGCCGACGGCGTTTGCGTGGCCTGTGGCGGCGAAGGAGAGGCCTGCTGCGCCAACAGCAAGTGCGACGGCGCTGGTTGTTGCGTGGGAGGTGTCTGCGTAACGAACGGGACGAGCTGCGGCGACGAACTGGGCCTCTGCACGGACGGAGCCTGTGCCCATTGCGGAGCGGAAAAAGGTCAACCCTGTTGCGACGGAAGTTGCGGACCCTACCTGGCATGCAACGCCAGCGGGGTCTGCGGCTGTGGCGGCGAGGGGGAGCCCTGTTGCGATATCGAGGCCACGTGCGACGCGGGTCTTGGCTGCTTCGGCTACGTGTGTCAGTCGGGAGGCACCACCGAATGTCCTGCTACCGCGCCGAACCAGGGTGACGAGTGCCACTACCTGGGCAGCGAGGTCTGCAAGTATCCCGGCAGCGATCCCTTCGTCTGGGATTGCCTGTGCACGCCCCATGGGTGGAGCTGCGTCGCCTAGAGCGAGCGCAGTGTCGGTCGTTGCTGTCGGTTCGCGTGCAGCGCCCGGTGTCGACGCACGCTTGGCAGCGAACCGCCGCCCACGCGGTTCGGAAGACCGACGTTCGCACCGGTCGGGCTGGCGTGCGTCGGAGAGGCTAGCGGTGAAAAGACTCTCACTACCAGCCGGGTTCTGAGGCACAATGTCGGCCATGGAGCTCGTGGCTCGTGGTTCTCTGCTGGGCTCGATGATGCTGCTTTCGGGCTGCGGCGGGGCCGGACCTCGCGCGATAGCTCCCGCGAGCTCGGGCACCACGGCCTCGGTGGCCCAGGCTTCGGCCGAGCCCCGGCCCGACGTGGCTCGCACGGCTCTGCCGCCGAAGGAGCCGGCATGGCCGCCCGGGCTCGACGCTTCCCTGCCGCAGCTGCCGAAACTCGGCCGAGAGGTGGCCGTGGACGGCAGGCTCACGGAGTACGAGTCCGCGATCTCGATTCCGCTCCAGTCCGCGTATCAGAGGGTCAAGACGAATGCGCGTCACGAATGGCGAGGCATTGACGATCTCGGCGCGGAGGCATGGGTCGGATGGACCGACCGCGGCATCGCCGTGGCCGTGGTGGTCAGCGATGATGACGTGGTCAATCGCCGTGACAAACACGACCTGACCAAAGAGGATGCCGTCGAGCTCTTCATCGACGGCCGCTCGGGGTCTGCCTTCGCGAGCCCGAAGTACGGGCCGGGTGCCTATCACGTCATCGCAGCTGCACCGACCCAGGGCAAGCCGAAGCGCGTGGTCGTGGCCGGGAAGCACCGGCCGGGCGGGCTCGAGGTCGCCTCCGAGCGGAGCCCGGGCGGATACACGGTGGAGGCGCTTTTGCCCTGGTCAGCCTTCCAGCGGCTCTCCCCGGGCTCCGGCACGGTGGGGTTGGCCTTCCAGGTGGACGAGTACGACCGCCGGGACGGCAAGCGAGGCCGAACCGTGACCTTGGCCAATCCTGCGGTGCGGGACCTGGCGCGCTCTCCGGCGCGGTTCGAGCCCTGGCGGTTGGTGGAGAGGATCTTCCCGGGCGGATCGCTCGGCTCACAGCTGTCACTGGACGGCCCGCGCCTGTGGGCTGAAGAGCCTCCCCGAGAGCTCGTCGTCCGGGTCGGAGCTGCCCTGGCCCGGCGCGCCCGCTCCGTACGGATCGCCTCGCCCGTGCAACACCCCGAAGTGCCGGTGCAGAATCGGACGGCAACGGTCATGCTCGATCGAGCCGCTTGGCCCGAAGGGCGCGTATCGTTCACGACCGAAGCACGCGACGCGCAGGACCGGTTGCTGGGCGTGGGCTCCAGCGCCTTCACCAACCGGGGCCCGACCATCCGCGCGTCGCTCGAATCGTTGCGCACAGCGGACTTGCTGTCCCACCCCTTCCAGGGAGCCGCATGGGCCGCAGCAGCGGCAGCGCTCGCGAGGCTTCGCGAAGCGATCGCGGCGGAAGACCTCGACTGGATCGAGCCACGCGCACGGGAGGTGCGCGCGCGTATCGCGCTCCTCGAGGATCGCCCCTACGAGCTCGATCGGCAGTACCTGCACGATCTGCTGGTGCTCGGGGACGATCCCGAGTCGGAAGTGGTGATCGAGTATCCGGCGCCACGTGTCGCCACGGTGACGTTCGTCTACGGTTCGATCCCACTCGGCTCCGTCCGTGTCACCCCACACCAAGGCGCGCTGTCCGCCGGCAGAATGCGCGTCGAGACCAAGACCGTCTTGGGCTACCCGGCCCTGGTCGGCAGGCAGTGGGCCCACTGGGAGCTGATGGACGAAGGCGAGATCGATCCCGCACGCCAGGTGTTCGTCTGGTACCCGAAGAGCAACGATGTGTATGCCGCCCGTCCCAGCGACGTCGACCGGTTCAATGCCAACTGCCGTGTCGCGCTCGGCCCAGGCGCCAGGGTATCGACCCACCTCCAGGAAAGCTCACTCAAGCAGGCCAGCCGGCGCGCGTCCGTGCTCGTGACCGGCGACCCGCGCCCGCACCGTGAGTTCGCGCACGCCAAGTACATGCGAGTCTTCCCGCGCGCCGGACCGGTTCGTGTCGTGCTGGCCGCGGACGAGCGCCGGCTGGACGCCAGGGCACCGAGCTACCAGGCCGCCGAGCTCATGCTGACCGCAGTGCTGGCGCACAAGCCCGTTGCGCTCGCAACGATCGAAGAGCTCCGGCAGAGTGTCGTACGCACGGTCGCCCCGCGGGCAGCAGCACGGCCCGTTCGCTTCCAGGTGGGTGACCTGCACATGCACACCTTCTGCTCGGACGGACAGGGCTCGCCCGTGGCGCTGATGCTCCAGGCTCTGTACGCCGGTCTGAGCTTCGCCGTGCTCACCGATCACAACACGCTGCGTTGTGCCCTTCACGTCCAGAAGCAGCTCGCCCAGTACGGCGTCTCGTACGCCGCGATTGCCGGGGAGGAATTGACCACCAGCTACCATGCCGTGGTCTTCCCGCTCCAGGAGGCCCTGCTCCCGCCGCTCGACATGGCCGAAGCCGCCAAGCGCGCCCACGCGGTCGGCGCCTTCATCCAGTGGAACCACCCGACCCACTTGGGTGGCGGCATGGAGCACTATGCCACCGGCCTCCGGGGTTTGGGCTTCGATGCCTGGGAGCACTTTCCACCTCGCTACGACGCCTGGCACCAGCAAGGGACCTTGCCTCTGATGACCGGCACGACCGACACGCACACGGGCACGTTCGGCGACTCGTTGGAGCGCACGCTCGTGTTCAGCGAATCAGCTGGCGGCAGCGAACTTGCCGATGCGCTGAGACACCGGCGGGCGGTCGCCATCCTGCCCCTGGGCGACGGGCTCTTCTACGGCCTGCCGAAGTACGTCAAGCAGGTGCAAGCAGCCCTGTCCGAGGGCCACGGGCTCAGAGCTCTGCGCGCGGAACGCCTCCGGGCCGCACTCACCGGCGCGAAGCTGGAGGAGCTGGTTCTTGCCAGCCCGACGCGGCAGAGCGAGGTGCCGTAGTGCCCTGTCTCCGTGTCTCGCCGCAGGACTCGACGGCCTCGAACGGGGCGGAGCCCTCGAATTCTGCGGCGAATGCCCCACGTCTGAGCCGGGAAACGCGTCACTTCTTGTGTGCCCTGTCTTGGAGACAGGGCACTGGCGCACTACCGGAACTGCGTCTTCCCGCTCACCACGAGCTCTTCCTGAACCGGGGGTAGGTCATCCACGAGCGTCTGGCCGTCCATCGCGGTAGCGCGCACCCGCACGCTGTCAGGACCGAATCCAGAATCTGCCAGGAAGTAGTTGTAGTCCTGACGCTCCAGGGTTTGGTAGTCACCCCCATCCCTCGAAAACTCGAGGCTTGTGACCGGAAGTCGGTGGTTACGCACTTGCACGGCCGTCCACCACTGGTTGGCGCCGTCTTTGTACTTGTACTGGATGGGGCCGCTGACATCGCAGGTGACGAGCTTCCAGCTGATCGGCACGCGACCTGCAGCCATCTCGGCGATCTTGCCGAAGGCCTGTGGACTGAAGTCGAGATCGCCCGGCTTGCACTCGGGACATTGGTCGACGATGCGAATCGTGACGCTGCCCTCGGGACCCGTGACTTCCGCGCAGGCGCCGCAGAGGCTACTGCCGCTCCAGTCGGGCTTGTTCAGCGCCGCGATATCCATCGCATCGGGACTCGGTCCGAACATGCACGCGCCGTCGCCATTCGCGAAGTCGTAATACGTCCCCTCCCCGGTCTTCATCTCGCCGAGCGCCACCGCGGGCTGGCTCGAATCCGACGAGCTCGCACCATCCGAATGGCTGCACCCCAGCATGAACCCGAACAGGCCGAGGACCGCCGCGTGGGCATCGCGCATGACCTTCGAAGAGTAGCGTAGATCCTCGCGCCACTGAAGGGCGGACCCAGCGCACAAACGCCCACCTCGGATGGCGACTCGTGCCAGGCGGCCACCCCGGCACCGCGTGGCTACCGGGGTGATCGCCCGCTCGTGCTAGTCGACCGTACCGTCGCTTCGTCGGAGCAAGAAGAACTCGTAGCCCACCGAGCCGTCGTTGGCCCGGAACGCGGCGAACTCTCGCCGCTCGGCTTCGGCGGCTGCCCGAGCGTCGGGGTCGTTGCCCACGGTAGCGAGCACTTCGTTCATGCGTGCCTCAACGGGATCGATGTATGCATCCCACCCCTGGCGAGGCAGGGTGAAGTGGTCGATCACCGCGTAGCCCGCGCCTTCGGCCATGGCGAGATTGGCCTCTACCGTGGTCATCGGCGGGTAGGCTTGCTGCCAGCACTCGGCGACGATCGACGGCGCCTCGTTCGGGGGCTTGAGCCAGACGGCCTCGCTCAGCACCACGACCCCCGACGGCTCGAGCAGCGGGCGCACCAGGTCGAGGCCGCGCTCGAAACCCACGACGAAGACGGCTCCTTCGCACCAAACCAAATCGAAGCGCCTAGGCCCGAGGTCCAGGGCTTTCATGTCGCCCACCTCCGCCACGATGCGATGCGAGAGTTCGGCCCGCGCCGCTCGCTGGCGCAGTTGTTCGATGAACGGCGGGTGGAAATCGATGGCCAGGATGGACCCGTCGCAAAGCCCGGCGAGCACGATCGTCTGTCCCCCCGAACCGCAGCCCAGATCGAGGATCCTCGGGCCGGGTGGAAGGAATGGACGAACGCGTCGGAATGCCTCGGCAGTGGCCTCAGGGGTCCCCGGGCCCTGACGCGGGACGTTCAGGTGAAACTGAAGGAAGAACTCGAACGAGCGATCATTCATGACGAACCTCTTCTGCGGGCTGGGTCGATTGGCCCAGACGGTTGACGTGGACGCGTGGCTCTCGGAGACCTGCCCCGCCGATGTCTCGGGGGAACAGGCCCTCAGGCGGCGTCCGTGCGAACGAGGTTCATCATCCGGGGGCGAAGCTACACGGCATGGCTATGCGGCGCAAGGCCCCGGGACGCCCGGGACGCCCGTGGGCGCAGCAACGCCTTCATCCGCTGAACTTCCCGACACGCACCTTGGCGGGACGCAGCACGCGGCCTGCGTGGCGGTATCCGGCCTCCCACTGCTCGACGACCCGGTGGTGCTCGGATGGCGTATCGACCGCTACGATGTCAACGGCCTCGTGCTCCCTCGGGTCAAAGGGCCGTCCAACGGCGTCGATACGCTCGACGCCGAAGTCGGACAACACCTGCGCGAGCTGCGCACGCACCAGCTTCACGCCCTCGACCAGTCCGTTCGTCGCAGTCTCCGAGGCGAGCGAACGGTCGAGACCATCGAGAACGGGAAAGAGCTGGCGGACGAGCTCGTCCCGAGCCTCCTGTTTGGCGCGCTCAGCCTCGAGAAGCGCACGCTCCTTGGCAGCCTCGAGCTCGCGCAGCGCCTCCTGCCAACGCTCCCGCTCGGGCCGCGCCGCCCCCTCATGGTCCGGCGCGGCGGATGCAACCGCTTCTGGCTGGTCCGGTCCCGACGGAGTTCCCTGGTTTCCCGGCTGCACCCGCACCCTCGACTCCGACGGTGCTCTCGGCTTCGGCGCCGCAGCCAGGCTGGCGGGCGACGCGTCCCAGGCTGCCCGTTGTTGACTAGCCCCGGACGCCTCGGGCGCGGCCAGGTGAGCCATCCGCGCACGCCGGGCTGGGCGGGCCACAAGAACCTGCGGGTCCTCGTCGACCACACGTACCACGGGAGCCCGCGAGCCACCCAGCCCCCGGGTCGCTGGATATCCGACAGCCCAGGGGTCCGTCCAGAAGACCGGATGAACCATGTTTTCCAGAGTAAGTCGTTGCCCCGTACACGCAAGCACTCGTTGGCTTCGCAGTCCGACTGCCGCGAGGCCCCCCACCCGGGGAGCTTGCCATGCCGCAGCGAGGCCTTAATTTCTCATTCATGCGCGGAGCAGCGCTCTAGGATCACGCGGACGACTCGCTGCTGCGCAGAACACGTTCTGTCCGGTTCATCGACCCTCGGACGGTGGGCGACATGGAAGACCTGTATCGCACGCTCGGAGTATCGCGCACGGCGACGGCCGACCAAATCGGCAAGGCGTACAGGCGGCTCGCACGCAAGTACCATCCGGACTTGAACCCGGGCAACCCCAGTGCCGAAGAGAAGTTCAAGCAGGCCTCGGCCGCGTACGAGGTGCTCTCGAACCCCGACAAACGGAAAGCGTACGATGAGTTCGGCGAGGACTCGCTCAGGAGCGGTTTCGATCCCGAGCAGGCGCGCGCCTACCAGCAGTGGAAGGGCCGGCGAGCCGCCGGTGGCAGACCGTTCGGCGAAGACACCGTCGATTTCGACCTCGGTTCGCTTTTCGGCGAGATCTTCGGCCAAGCGGAGGCGCGTCCCACAGGCCGCGAGGGCGACCTTCGCGCGGTGGTCGAGCTCGACCTGGCGCAAGCGGTACATGGCGCGGAGGTCAGCCTCGAAGTCCCGCGCTCCGAGCCGTGCCCACAGTGCAGCGGAACGGGCCGGGCGCCCCACACGGCGGTCCGAACCTGCCCCGAGTGCGGTGGCTCCGGCAAACGGCAGATCGTTCAAGGACCGATGAGAATGGTCGCCACGTGTTCGGCTTGCGCAGGTACGGGGCAAACGGGGCAGGCCTGCCCCGCGTGTGGCGGCCGGGGTGTGCGGCAGACGACGCGCCAAGTGACCGTGCGCATCCCGCGCGGCGCCGATGATGGATCGATACTGCGGGTCCCTGCCGACGGGGCGGATGGCAGCGGCAACATCGTGATCGAGACCCGTGTGCGGCCGCATCCCTGGCTGCGTCGGGACGGCCTCGACCTGCACCTCACGCTGCCCGTCAGTCTGGAGGAAGCCTACAACGGCGCCCAAATCGAGATCCCCACCTTCGGCGGCCCAGTGAAGCTGCGCGTTCCTCCGGGCACGCAACCGGGCACGCGGCTTCGGCTCCGCGGCAAGGGCGTGCATCGTGCCGCCGAACGCGGGGATCTCTACGTCGAGCTCGACGTGCGCCTGCCCCCGGGGCACGACCAAGAGCTGGCGGACGCGGTTCGCAGCACGGGTTCGGATTACGCGCGCTCCATGCGTCGGGAGGTGAGGCTATGACGACGCACATCACCCACGTTCAGGTGCTTCGAGCGCTCCAGGGCGACGAAGACCTGTTGACCCGGCTCGTCGAGCTCGGCTTCGTGAAGCGCCGCGTCGAGGGCTACTTGCCCGAGGAGGTCGAACGCGCCCTGGTCAGCTACACGCTGGTGCGCGAGCTAGGCGTCAACTGGGAGGGCGTTGAAGTTGTCCTACGATTGCGGGAAGACCTACTGGCAACCCGCCGGCAAGTCGCTGGACTTCTGGAGCTCATGCGAGAGCTCCGCTCGGCTTCCCCCTGGGAGTCTCGGGGTCCGAGGTGAAACATCATGAATGACACGATCGAGGTTTCCTGTATGCACTGTGGTCAGCGCAATCGCCTCATGCGCGAGCGGATGGGTGACGATCCCCGGTGCGGTCGATGCAAGCACAAGCTCTTGCCCGGCGAGCCCGTCGAAGCCACGGACGCAACCTTCGCCGACCGGGTGGAAGCTTCGCCCGTTCCGGTCCTGGTCGACTTCTGGGCTCCCTGGTGCAGCCCCTGCCGCGCCATGGGCCCGGTGCTCGAGCAGGTGGCCCAGGCGTACCGGGGACGCCTCAAGGTGGTCAAGCTCAACGTCGACGACAATCCGACCACTGCCCGCCGCTTCGGCATTCAGGCGATCCCCGCGCTGAAACTGTTCCGCGGTGCGAAGGTGGTGGATGCCATCGACGGAGCCGTCCCGCAACGCGTACTCGAGTCGCGCATCGAGCGCGCGCTGGGGTACAGCTGAGGCTGGGCAATTCGGCCAGGGCGCACGCATTGCGTGCTGCCCGCCAGTCGGCTCTTGTCGACAGTGGTGCGCCGTTGCGGCCGCGGAGCAGAAATCCGTATCCTTCGGGGTCAAGTGCGATCACCAGGATTGGCCGGGGATCCACGTGTGCCGTCGTACGACCGTGGCTGGCCGAAACCGCCTGCCCGTGTGATGCTTGTCTTCATGTCGATACGTTCGCTTGGCCTGGCCCCGTTGCTCGGGTTGGCAGCCCTGAGCAGCACGGCTCACGCAGCCGACACGGATCTCCGGCTCTGCTCGATCGGGTACGTCCCCTCGCAGGCCAAGCGCGCCACGGTGCTCGGCGCCACCTCGGGAAGCTTCGTCGTGCGACGCGCCGCGGATGGCAGTGAAGCCTTCACCGGGGAGCTCGAAACGCTTGGCGCTGATGCGATCGCCGACTTCTCGGCGCTCACCGAGGAGGGCTCCTTCGTGCTCGAGGTAGCGGACGTGGGGCGGTCCGCGGCCTTTCCGATCCGGACCGACGCGTACGTCGAGCCGTTCCGTACGGTGATGCTCGGGTTTTACGCCTGGCGCTCGGGCGTGGATGTGTCCGTCGACTACGGGGGGCAGACCTGGTTTCACACCGCCGGGCACCTCGAGGACGCGTACCTGGACTTGCTGGGAGAACCGGGAGTCATCGCAGACGGCACCGGCGGCTGGTACGACGCCGGAGACTACGGCAAGTACGTCGTCAACTCCGGGATCACGCTGGGACTGCTCCTTCAGGCCTGGGAGGACTTTCGCCCCCATCTCGAAACCCTCGCCCTCGAGATCCCGGAGACCGGTGGCAGCTTGCCCGACTACCTCGATGAACTGCGCTTCCAACTCGATTGGATGCTCAAGATGCAGATGGACGACGGCAGCGTCTCGCACAAGATCACGCCCATCGATTTCCCGGGATTCATCCAGCCGGTCGAGGACACGGAGCCGCGCTATTTCTCGCCCTGGGGTTCCGCGGCGACGGCCGACTTCGCAGCTACCCTGGCCAAGGCTGCACGCGCATACCGTGAGTTCGACACGGACTGGGCCGACGCCCTCGAAGCCGCAGCCCGCAAGTCCTACGCATTCCTCAGCGCCAACCCCGCGGACCATCGCGCGGACTTGAGTGATTTCGCGCAGGCCCAGTACCAGACCTCGGACCGGGACGACCGGGTCTGGGCCGCAGCGGAGATCTGGGAAACCACGGGCGAGACGAGCGCCCTTGCGGACTTCGAGACGCGCGTCGTCGCGCTCGAGGACCTGGTCTCCGCGGATTGGGATTGGAATAACCCGTCCAACCTCGGCGTGTTCACCTACCTCCGCTCCGCACGTCCGGGTCGAAACGAAAGTCTCGTCGAAAGGCTGGAGGCCGCACTGCTCTCCGTTGCAGACGGGCACCTGTCGAGCGCGAATTCCTCGACCTACGGGCGTGCACTTCCCGCTGTGTACTGGGGCAGCAACGGCACGGTGGCCCGCATCTGCGCAACGTTGCGGCTGGCCCACGAGCTCGCAGACAACGAGGCCCATCGCGGCAGCTGCGCCGACCAGATCGCTCATTTGTTCGGGCGCAACGAGTACGGACGTTCGCAGGTGACCGGCGTCGGCATCGACCCTCCGCGTCACCCCCACGACAGGCGATCGGGCTCCGACGGCATCGATCCACCGTACCCCGGGTATCTGGTGGGAGGAGCCTCCAAGCCCGGCAACTGGCTCGACGACCAGGAAAGCTACGAGACCAACGAAATCGCCATCAACTGGCAGGGTGCGCTCGTCTACGCGCTCGCCGGTTTCGTGACTGCGCCCGCAGCGCCCGTGGACGGCACGGGCGCAGCCGGCACGCCGAGCTCGGGATCAGGCGGCAGCGCAATGACTCCGAACGCAACCGGCGGCAGCGCAACGAGCACGGTCGACGGCGGCGCCAGCTCGGCGCCCACGCGTCACGAGACGAGCGACGACGCCAGCTGCGGTTGCCGTGTGGGGCGTCGTAGCTCCGGAGCCTTCTGGGTCGTGGCGGGGTTGGCCGTGCTCCGAGCTCTGCTTCGGCGCCGCCGGGCCCAATGCTAGTATCCGGATTCACCCAGCATACCGATTCGGGTCGCGAACACCAATTCAGCTACCGAATTCAGCTACCGTGGACATCAAGGCCATTATCGATTGGATCATTGGCAACCAGCGATCCCGGGGGACTCGCCGGTTCCCGGGGGGCGCTCGCCAGAGGGTGGTCAACAAGAGACAGGTTCGGTCCTCGGGCTGGCAGGGTCACATAGCGGACCGCATCGGCGGATTTTTCGATCCCAACGGGGAAAAACGCGGATCGCATGCCGAGGGGATATCAATGGCCTGCGAAGCCAGGCGATTTGGAATATGCTAGGCAATCGGTCGGCAGCGGAAGGACTATGCGATGATGCTCAGGCGGTCGATGCTCATGCGTAGGGGTGTGTTGGCTCTGGCGTTGGCGTTCGTGTCCGCGTGCGGCAGCTCGGGCGGATCGTCAGGGACAGACGCCACGGGTGGAGCCACCGCTGCCATGGGCGGCGGCGTCACGGGCGGAACCTCTGGGTTCGGCGGAGCCATGGGCGGCATGGGTGGCAGCACTGCCGTCGGAGGCACCATGGGCGGAACCGCTCCCTTGAATGGCGCCACGGGCGGCATGCCAACCGGTGGAGACACGGCAACCGGCGGTGCGACGGGCGGAACCTCGGCAGCCGGCGGCTACACCGGCGGGATCTCCGGCACCGGTGGTGACACCGTCGGGACCGGCGGCGACACAGGCGGAACCACCATGACCGGCGGACGGACCGGCACCGGTGGACGGACCGGGTTCGCTGGACGGTCCGGGGTCGGGGGTGCCACGGCAGGCGGGAGCGCAGGGACCGGCGGCGACACGACCGGCGGAACGACAGGGGCCGGCGGAGATACGGGCGGAACGACAGGGACCGGCGGCGACACGACCGGCGGAAACGCGGGGACCGGCGGTGTCGGGGAGTCCACGCCGGTGAAGGGCCTCGAGATCAGCAAGCTGTCGCTCTACCAGACCGTGGAAATCCCACTGATGGAGAATTGGAGCGCGGTCTCCGACCGCCCCGCAGACATCGTGCAGGACAAGGATGCGCTGCTCCGGGTCTTCGTCAAACGGCAGACCGGATGGACGGCGCGCAGCGTGCGCGCCGAGGTCGAGATCTCGTCCTCGGGCGGCGACGTGACGCTCACGGGTGAGCAGCAGATCTCGGGCGATTCGTCGGATGGGGAGCTCAAGTCGACGCTGAACGTCAAGATCCCGGCGGCCGAGCTCTCGGGCGACGCCACCTATCGCGTCTCGCTCGTGGAGACCGGAAGCAGCAGCGGATCCGGTGACTCGACCCGCGCCCAATGGCCCGAGTCCGGTACGGCAGAGTTCGGCGAGCGCAGTCTGGGCGGCGGAATGAAGCTGCGATTCGTGCCGATCCAATACGACGCGGATGGGTCCGGACGGCTTCCGGACACCAGCGATGCGCAGATCGATCTCTTCCGAGAGTCCTTCACCAAGCTCTACCCGGTTCCTCCGGACGTCCTCGATATTCAGGTCACCGATCCCATGAAGTGGAGCAGTGCCGTGAGCTCCAACGGCAACGGCTGGGACCAGCTGCTCTACGGACTCACCGATTTCATGGATGAGCAGGGCGCGGCCAGAGACGAGTACTACTTCGGGCTCTTCGCGCCGGCCACGAGCATGCAGCAGTACTGCCGCATGTCGTGCGTCGCGGGGCTCGCGTTCGTGTCGGAAAACCCGAGCGGGCGGTTCCGCATCAACGCCGGCATCGGCCTCGGCTTCACGGGCGAGTACGCCCCGGGGACCGCCGTGCACGAAGTCGGCCATCTGCACGGACGCTTGCATGCGCCTTGCGATGTGTCCGACCCGGACCCGAACTACCCGTTCAAGGACGGCAGGATCGGCGGGTGGGGCTACGATCTTCTGGAGGATACTCTCAAGAGCCCGGACCTAGCCGACTTCATGGGCTACTGCCCGAACGTCTGGGTCAGCGCCTACACTTACCAGGCCATCTTCGACTGGGACGTGGCGACGAACGCGAGCACGTTCATCGAGGGCCCCCCGATCGAGTGGCAGTCGCTCCGCGTCAGCAGTACCGGTGACATCGCGCTCGGTCCAGCCTACGAGCTGGTGGGCTCGCCAGGAGGGCGTGAGGTCGAGGTACAGTGGCTCGACGCCGGTTTGCAGGTGCTCGAGCGGGACGTCGGATACCTCACGCCGTTGGACAACCTCCCGGGCGGGATCGTGATGGTGCGTCCGCCCCCGGAGTCCGCGGTCTACGTCCGGGTCAACGGCTCGGCGCCTGCCGCGCTATGAAGCGGCGATAGGGCCCGAGCCGGCGGTTGGACATCACCAGGCCCGGGCCCGTCCCGCACTACCGCCCGACGCGATAGCCGGGGTCACTCGGTCGCTTGCCGTCGATGCGGACGACTTTCACATCGCCGCTCACGACGCCGGGGCGCACGTAGCCGATGGCGCCGTCGACCTTGCTCACGACCTTGACCAACAGCTCGGGTGGATCGACGGCCTTGGGTGGCCCGGATTGGCCACGGATCCTGCGATCGATCCAGTAGCGCGCGGCAGCCTCGGGAGACATTCCCAGCACCGACTGGTCGAAAGCGACCCTGGCGCTGGCCCGTACGGGTTGGGTCACCGGGATCAGCTTCTTGCCGCCGACGTACACCGGGTTTCCCATGTACAGGTGCTTCAGATCGCCGAAGGACAGATTGTCGGCCGGGAAGGCCTTGGCAACGACCACGGCCAGCGCATGCTCCTCCGCACCCTCCGACACGGCGGGCGCGGCCGTCGCCAGAAGAACAGCCGCAACCCAGGACGAAAACCAACATCCTTTCCTCGTCGTCATGTTAGAAGCTCCATGCGATCTGGGCGTCTACGAAATCAATGGGTTTGGGTGCCTCGAATCCTACGTTGTCCGTCGGGAACCAGGCGTGGGTAACCTCCAACTTGAGGACGACACGGTCGGTCGGGCGCAGGTTGAACCCTCCCAAAATGGCGGCAGCATCCACCACCGGGCCCATGTCTGGCCCATTGCTGAAGTACTCTCCCGTGATGAACGGCATGACGCCGAGCCAGGGAAAACGATACCCGGTGAGCGCGTAGAACCCGTAGCTGCGATTGTCCGAGGTCCAGCCCTGGGGGCCGCCATCCATCGCTGCAAACTCGTCAACCGGACGGTACTCGTCCGCATAGCCCTGGTCGCGCAGGGCCGCTTCACCCTGCAGCAAGAAGCCGCCCCAGGTCCACTTGAAGTCCGCTGCCACACCCAGTTCGTCGTAACTCGTGCTGATGGGATAGTGCACCGGCTCTTCCTCGTCGGCGAAGTCGTAGACCTGACTGCGCTCGGTATAGCGACCTCGATAGCCGGAAGTGCCGAACACGACGGTGCCGAGGCTCGAGTCGTTCTGGATCCAGAGCCGCCAGCCCATGGCCTTGTTCTTGTCGAGGTCCATGTAGCTGTCCACCGGACCGCGGCCGTTCGAGAGCGTCAGGTGGTAGCCGAGCTGCAGCGTGTCGAGACTTTCCGTACCGTACAGCTCGATGCCGGTCTGCCGCTGTGGCAAGAGCTCGGAAGCCACCATGTATGGCCTGCGCGTGCCGAGGATGACCGGAGATCCGTGGTCCACGTTCCAGATGCCGTAGGGAGTGAGCCACTGCCCGAACCGGGCGGTGAGCAGCGCGTGGGCCTGGTACTCGATCCACGCCCTCTCGATCACGACACCGCCCCACTGAATGGGTCGATTGAGTTCCATATAGTCCGGCACACTGGTGCTGGTCCGTGCGAACGTCCCGCCCGCGAAATCGATCTCGCTCGTTCCGTGGGGCAGGTACGTGAACCGGACTTCCGCCAGCGAGCGCCAGCCCTCGCTGAGGTGGGCGTCCAAATACAGGTTCAGATTGCCCACGTAGAAGCTGGGGAACGGATGCGGGAACAGGCTGTAGTAGTGGCGATTCGAGAGCAAGTGCGAGTAGGTGAAGTCAGCGAACCCGTAGACGGCGATGCTGCTCTGCTCTCCGGAGATATCCTGCGCCGCTTCCACTGCGGCCAATTCCTTCAGAGCAGCGTCCGTGTCACCGCTCGCTGCGTCCTCGGCTGCGTTCTCGTCGCTGGCGACATCCTGTGCGCCTTGCTGTGCGGCTGAATCGGGGGGAGCACCAGCGGCGTCAGCGCTCGCCGCTTCCTCGGGCGCGCTGGTCGCGACGGGCGCGCCCGGTGGACTCTCGGCTGTCTGCGGGCTCTCTGCCTCAGCCGGTGCAGCGGGCGCAGGAGCTGCAGGCACGGCGGACGGGGCAGCGCCCTCTGGAGGCGCTCCGGCAGGCTGGGCCCGGCCCGGTACGGTCACGGACGCCATGGCGACCACGAGAGCGCCACAGAGCCAGAAGCATTTGCCGACTGAGCAGGTTCTCATGTCTGACACCCTCCTTGCGGCACGCACAGGGTCCCCATCCCGTAGGCCGACAGATCGCAGCATTCGTACCCCCTGAAGCAGTTGTCCGGCGTGACCGTGCACCCGGGCACCAGACAGGTATGGCTGGCGAACGTATCGCAGTAGGGCGCTTCGGTGCCCTCGCAGTCGGCATCCGACTCGCAAGCCTTGCCCAGACCGTCCGGGGCCATCCTGCAGACCGACGGAGACACGCTCGAGTCGCAGCCGTACCCACTCGGGCAATCGTCGTCTCCCGTACATCCCTGAGTGGTGCAGTAGCCGGGTTTGGGGGCGTCTACGAAGCAGTAGTCGTAGGTGGCGTCGACGCAGGGTGTGGCCTCGGGATCGCACGCCGTTCCCAGACCCTTGGGGGCCGGCTCGCACGCAGATGCCTCTGACGTGCGAACGAACCCCTCGACACAGACACAACCACCGGGTCCGGCCGTTTCATGCTTGCCGCAGGGAACGCATCCTTGCGGTGTCCACATCGAGCTACTATCGCAGACGCAGCGCTCGCTGCCGTCTTGGTACAGCACCTGACCGTCGCTGCATTGGTTCTCCGGGTCATAGACGCAGGCGCCGGACCCGACGACGAGAAGGCCGCATAGCGCGGCCGCACGGAGCGCCGCAGGACACCCGGTGCGCCCGACGCACTGGGATCCCGTGGATACGGGTAGGGTCATCGTGATGATCTCCTCTCCAGGATTGGTTCGGCCGCTCGCACAACAGCCGCCTTCCTCCACGTAGCGGCACGAGCGGAAGCAAACATAAGACGGGCAATGCAGCCGAGGCCGAGCAGTCCGTCGAGCGTTGCACGAACACAGCGGTTTGGTGTCAGTTGCCTACATGCAACTGCGTCCGTCGACTGGGCGCACGGGTCGCTATCGCGGAGGGAGGGAACCGTGCTGGAAGCCGCTCGGGAGTCGGCGGGCCGCGTCTGGGACTCACCGTGCCATTCCAGCCCATCGCTTGACGTTCTGCACCAGCTCCCCGCTCGAGAGCCGCTTGCTGATGTATCCGTCTGCCCCGCATTCCGTAGAATCACGGTCGAGCTCGGCGTCCGTCCGGCCCGAGTAGAGCACAATCGCCGTCCTCGGAGCCGAGTGATCGCGCGCCAGGCGCACGAGCTTGGTCCCGCTCATGGTCCCGAGCCCCACGTCGATCAGGATGACGCGGGGCCGGTGCTCGCGAACCGCCTTGATGAACCCGAACGGACTGTTCAGGGTGAACACCGTGAAGCCCGCGTCCTGGAGCGTGACTTTGACGGACTCGCAGGTGAGCTCACTGTCGTCGACGAGCAGGACGGTCCTCGCCGACGGCGGCGAACCACTGGTCGCGGTCATGGCTGACTCGCTCCTTCGGCGCCGCGCTCGAGCTCGACGACCGTGTCACGGAAGAGACCCTCGAGCGCCGAGGTCAGCGATCCGAGGTCGGTCGCGCCGTTCTTGATGCGCTGCTCGATTTGTGCGGCCAGATCGCCCAGCTGCTCGGCGCCGAAAGCGTACGAGGCGCCTTTGAGCCGATGAGCGCGTTTGCGCAACAGGTCCGCGTCTCCTGCGACTTCGGCCTCCGCGATGCAATCGATGTCTTCGCGCGATTGCTGCGCGAACAGCTCTCGCATGCGCGGGGTGCGGCGTGTCCGTGGATCGAGCAGGGCGCGCGCCGGAGCCGGCTTGTCGCCGGAGGCGGGCGCTTCGGCCGCGATCGGAGAGACGTAGGACGGACGCTCGTCGTCCGGCTCGAACAGCAGGGCTCCATCGAGCCAGTGATCGAGCGTGCGACGCAGAGGCTCGATCTGCACCGGCTTGGTCACGAAGTCATCCATGCCCGCCCGCAGGACCTTCTCCCGCTCGTCCGCCAGGGCATGTGCCGTCACGGCGACCACGGGCGTCCTCCGGCCACCGCTCTGGTGCTCGCGCCGACGCAGCTCGCGCGTCGCCTCATAGCCGTCGAGCACGGGCATCTGGCAATCCATCAGCACCAGCGAATAGTCCTTCTGCGCGAGCATGTCTAGGGCGACCTGGCCGTTGTCGGCGATGTCGATGGAGAACCCGAGCGAGCCGAGCATGTCCTTCATCACCTCTTGGTTCAGCGGGTGATCCTCGACCAAGAGGAGCCTGTAGCGTGACGCGTTGACGTGACCCGGATCGGCCGCAACGTGTCCGTGGGCCTGCTCGGCGGGCGTCGAACCGACGCCCGGCAAAGCCGCAGCCAGTTCCGCCTGACGAACGGGTTTCACCAGCACACGTTCGACCCACTGCGGCAGACCCTCGGTCCGTGCTGCCTGTTCACCGAGCGAGGTGAGCATCACGATGCGCAGGGCTCCGAAGCGAGGATCTTGGTGCACCCTGCGTACCAGCTCGAGGCCCGACATCCCCGGCATCTGCATGTCGACCAGCGCAATCGTGAAGGGGTCCCCCCGGTCGTACGCACGGGACAGCAAATCCAGCGCCGTGGGCGCCCCTTCCGCGCTGTCGTGGCGGACTCCCCAGGAGCTCAAGAGCTCCTGGAGGATGGCCCGGTTGGTGTCATTGTCGTCCACGATCAGCAGGTGCGCGTCGCTGGTCCGCGGTTTGGGCGCTGCGGACACGGTGCTCGCGATCTCGAACGGCAGCTCGCACCAGAACGTACTGCCGCGACCCGGGTCGCTGTCGACGTTCAGCTTGCCCCCCATGAGCTCCACGAGCCGCTGGGATATCACCAGGCCCAGGCCTGTCCCTCCGCGTTCGCGTGTCAGCGAGCCGTCGATCTGGACGAACGCCCGGAAGAGCTTCTCTCGGTCTTCGGGAGCGATGCCGATGCCCGTATCGATGACCTCGAATCGAAGCACGACGCGGGCATGGGAGCCGCCTGCCTTGGACACACGCACGACGATCTCA
>JAFGIS010000084.1 GCA_016929495.1 Polyangiaceae bacterium
ATCCTCGAGTTGGCCTTCTGCGTTGAGGCCCCAGACGCCCATCGCCGGACGGAAAGCATACTGCTCGTCACAGTTGCCTCCGTGTGCGCCGAATTCCGGGACCGGAGCGTCCGCGTCGCCGGGAAGCGCCGGACCGATTCGAGTGAACGGGCTGGGCCAGTCGACGTTCTTGGCCAGTGCGTCGGGGACCACGTGTTCGACGGCAGCGCCGCACGTCAGCGTGTTGAACCCGCTCGCCCACGCGCCCAGGGCCCAGGCCGGGTCGTCGACATGGCGAGGGTACGGGTTGCTGGGCACGATCCCCCTTCGGCTGTTGCCGGCACAGATCACCACCAGCACGTCACGCGCGAAGATGAAGTTGTCCAGGTCCTGGGTGAGGATGAGCCGTTCTCGTCGTTCGATTTCATCGAGCTCGCCGAGCGGCCGTCGATCGCCGAAGCTTAGATTGAATACCCTGATGTCAGGTGCGACCGCGACAACGGCTTCCAGCGCGGTGATGAGCCCCTTGCCGTCGATCCGGATCCCGCTTCCGGAGTGGCGCGCGTCTTCCTGCCCCAGCATGACGTCGAAGAAGGTGCACTGGCCGGACTTTCGGAGGCATTCCCCCTCGGCGTCCATGTCGCCGTACACGATGCGCGACGCCACCAGGGAACCGTGGTCCCCAAGGTACGGGAATGGGGCGTCCGGGCTCATGTAGCCGTTCGGTCGGCGGTACTGGCTGAGGTAAGGATGCTCTGCGGGCACGCCGGCGTCTACCACGGCCACGCACGGGAGCGGCCTTGGAACGGCGACCTCGACAGGACGCGCAGCGCCTGTACGGGTCGTCCTTTGGCCTTTCGTCGCCGCCAGCTTGGAGTACAGAGGCGCGTGTATCGACTGCACCGAGTAGAACCCTTTGGCGATCGCCTCGATGGTTTGGCGCCGAAGGCGGCCCCGCACCCACTGGCGACCGGAGAAATCAGCGCCCGCGGCCACGAACGCTTCCTGCCCAGAGCGCACCATTGCCTTGATAGCGCGGATGACGTCGTCGAACTCGGTTCGTGTGAGGAGCGGCTGGAGCTCTACGACGGTGTCGGTTAGCTTGTTGATCGGCAACGACTCCACCCAGTCGTCATCGACACGTAGTGAGCTTGGGATCACGCCGAACGACTCGATCGTCATGAAGCGCGACTTGAGGCGTGGCCCCTCGCTCGCCAGCGAGGCGGTCGCCTTTTCCAGCTGTTCGAGCCGTTCCCGTGTTGCGTGGACAATGGCCGTCCTCTCGCTCGGGACATCGATCAGGTCCAGGCCCAGACGCCGAAAGACCATCGAGTGCTGGCTGGCGTAGTCCGTTTCCTCGATGACTCGGCCGTCGGGATGACGCTTGTCTTCGGTTACCTTCTCGACCCCCCGCTCGGGCAGCGCCACCAGGTAGAAGCGGCTCTCGCGAAGCGGATCAGGCGACCGTTGGATCCGCGTTCTTGCGGCGCGGAGCGAACGGTTCAAGTGGGTGGCCTTGGCGCTCCAGTCGATGGGCGCGTACCGCGGCAGGCTCCCTCCGCCCTTCTTCTCCCCCCGCGCCGGCTCGTGTTGCTCATTAAGGAAGAACGTGCGCGGCTCGAGCCCACGTCGCCCGGCCACGTCACCCTCCGTTCAGCAGCTTGCGACGTTTCTCATCGCTCACGAGCCGCTCGATGTCTGCAAACGCTCTGGCCCCGTCGAACTCCGCCTTGAGGCGCTGGGTGAGTGTCACGCCGTGGGCCCGCGCAATCTCCGTGCCGAACCGGGTGCGCTCAGCCTTGGTCGGTGCGGGAAACTCGAGCTTCAGGTCGAAGCGTCGGACCAATGCCGGATCGAGATGGCTCGGCAGGTTGGAGGTGGCGATCAGGAACCCGGCAGGCTCGCTGTGTTCGAGGTGCTGCATGACGGAGATGACGACGCGGTCCAACTCACCGACGTCCATGGCGTTGCCGCGTTCGCGGCCCAGAGCGTCGACCTCGTCGAGCAGGAGGACTGAAGGTGCTGCTTCTGCAAACCGAAAGAGTTCGCGGACGCGCAGTGCCGTCTGCCCGAGGAATGCGCCCATGACGGCGTCGAGCTGGACGACGTACGCCGGCAACGAGGCCTCGTGGGCAATGGCCCTCGCAGCCATGCTCTTGCCGCATCCTGGCGGTCCGTAGAACAGGATCTTGCTGCGCCGCCGTACGCCGTGCTGTTGAAGTCTGTCCCGCAGGCGCCATTCCTTGAGTAGGGTCTGGAGCTCAGCGCGTTGGCGCTGGCGCAAGGAGACGGACCCCAGGCCCCGCAGCGGCGGGAGCTCGGTCAGAATCCCCACGGCGCCCGCCGCTTCAACCGTCGGCCCATTGTTCGGCGCTCCGTTACGCGTTCCATTCGGTTTGAGCGCACCGCGCAGTCGTGTGGCGGCGGCGTGATTGCCCCTGGTGGCCTCGGCTTCGGCGACTTCCAAGGCCAGCTCCTGAGCGACGCGCCAATCACGCGCGGAAATCGCGTGGAAGAGCTTGGAGAGTTCCGCGAGTTTGGCCACGTAGCCTGCGCCTCGAACCGGAAGCATACCTCACGGGCGGCGGGATGCGGGGGGAAACGATCGGACGGGGGACGGCGGCGGCTGGGTCTCGCGGGCGAGGGCAACGACGCTGGGATCGACGGACGGTGTTCTGGCTTTTTCTCTCATCGACGCACCTCGGGTAGCCACTTGATACGCATGCTGTCACCCGCCGAGGGTCGGCACGTACCTTACAGCGCCACCAGCCGCGAACTTCTGCGTCATGGGGGCAGGGCGGACTCTCTGAACGCAGGCGCGCCGATTGCGACCCGCAGCGCGACCGTCACAGCGCGTGACTCGTCCAGCGATGCACAGCGACAAACGCCTCTGACGCGGGCCCCCCATGCGAGCGCAGGACGCCGCGGCGAAAACCGAGCGGCGGTGGGAAGGTGCGAGCTCCAGTCACGCGCACAGTAATACTTTCGCGGCTTCCGAGCACGCATAAGGCAGGGGCCCGGGCCGCGCGCAGCAGCGCGAGCACGGCCGACCGTACCCCGCCGCCCCACTATGAGGGGCAACCCCCAAGCACCTTGGCCCCGTGGCGTACACGCCGAACGCCGAGCTTTCGGTAGC
>JAFGIS010000085.1 GCA_016929495.1 Polyangiaceae bacterium
ACGACTGGCAGGCGACGACGACTTTGTCGACATAGAGGTTGCGGTCCTCGGGGGGCGCGTACCGGTCGTTGTCGAACGCGACGCGGATCTGCCGGGTGCCGGCCGACGTCGTGAAGCTGAACGGGTAGCTTTGCCAGCTCGTGCTCGTGACGAACACGCTACCGATGACCGAGCCGCCGACGCTGACGACCATGTGCGGCCAAACCCCCGCCGCCGACTGGCCGCGTGCCGCCACCGTGAGCGAGCCCGGCCCCCCGCCGAACTCGTGGTTCTTCGCGATGTAGCCGTTGCTCCAGATGTTCCAGCCGCCCGGGACGCTGCCGCCCACCGAGTGGAACATGGTTTCAGCTTCGTGCGTCGTCGGTACACAGGGCTCGTTGGCAAACTCCAGATCCGACAGCAGGATGGTCCCCGCCGTCTGCTGGTCGAAGACGAAACGCACGGCCGATACGTCCGCGAAGTCGAAGCCGGCATCGGCCGTGAACGCCGAGAAGGGGATGCGCAGCGTGTTCATCACGCAGATGTCCGACAAGCCGACCATCAGCGGCTTCCACAGCACGTCGTTGCCGAGCTGCGCATCGGTCGTAGCCACGGCCTGTGCCGAACCGCTCTGGAGCACGATAGAGAAACGCACGCCCGTTGCCGGGTTGTTCGCGTCTTTGTAGTCCACCCCCACACGAACCTGCAGTGTGTCGAACGCCGTGAGGTCGCGCGCACCGGGGGGCAGCTGCTGCAAGTAACTCTGCCCGGCGGCCGACCAGCTGACGCGCGCCCGGCTCAGGACGAAACCGTAGACGTGGGCCTGCCTGAGGGCGTCGAAGCAGTCGTCCGTGCACCGCGTGACGGTCAGCCCGCTGCTGGGCTCCACGTCTCCCAGGCAGACGGCCCCGATGCAGTGCCCGCCGTCGCAGTCGCCGTCCCCGCTGCACGCCTGGCCCGAGAGCGTCGTATGCTCGAGCTCGTCTTCGGTATCGAAGTGGTTCAGATCCAGACGGCGGGACGCCGGGGGTTGATAGGAGACGAACACCTCGTTCGCCGCGTCGATGGGTGCGGCGACGTCGCCGCGCAGCAGCGGCCCGAACGCCGTTTCCCCGCCGATGTAGTCGCGGAAGAACGCCGCGACGTAGGCGAGCGCGACCTGGCGCTGCTCGGCCGGCGTGAGGCGCTGACCCACCTCCTCGTTGCAGCGCGGATCCACGATTTCGTAGAATAGCTCGACATTCGCATGCCAGTCGTCATGCGTGTTCTTGCAATCGGGGTCAGTGGGCCAGCAGGGCTTGGCGTCGAAGGAAGGGTCCCATAGCTCGCAGCTTCCTGGAGAGTCCCAGCACTCCGGGGTCCAGGCCGTGTTGAAGTAGTTGTGATTCGCCCCGCGCGTGAAGAAGACGTACTTCGATGCCTGATCCCCCGGCAGATTGAACCGGGCACCGTCGTAGAACTTGATTCCACCTAGGTCGGGCAGCTGTCCATCGCAGTCCGGTATGAGCAGGCCGAGCGGCACGTCGTTGATGATGCCGCTCGAGTTGGTGGGAGCGATCGGTAGCACCGCACGTACCTCGAACGGCGATGTCTGCGAATACGTCTCGAAGTGTTTCACGACCGCGTCGCCACCCCGGGAGTGGCCCATGGTGCCGATGCGGCTGAGGTCGACGTGACCGGCAAGCTGGGTGTCGAACGGCTCGCCCACGGCGCCGGTCCCCGCGTTGAAATCAGCCCACATCTGCAGATGCTGTTCCATGAGGGCCGCGCGCTCCGGGATCATCTCGCCGACGCCGTTCGGCACCGCATTGATTGCGTTCACGCTGATGGAGACCACGATGTAGCCGTGGCTCGCCAGCACGTCCGCGATGTAGTCGTAGCCGCGGTAGCTCGGGAGCGGCACCGTGGGAGCACCGGTGGCGTCGGGCACGCACGGCCACGGCGTAGTGCCCGCGGGCAGGCCGGTGGGGTCGGCTAGGTCCCCGGTATCCGGGTTGTAGCAGGGCGCATGCCGGCCGTGGACGAACATGACGAGCGGCAGGGCCTGCCCGGGCGAAAGCTGGACAGGCGCAGGGAAATACGCGCGCGCGCGGAGCTCCGTCGTCGGGCGCAGGAGCGTGCAGACCCCGTTCGAGCACGTCATCCCGCATTGGCCCACGCAATCGCTGCTGGTGGAGCAGCTCGTTCCGACAATTCCGGGATCGCACTCGAGCGCAACCTCGTCGCCGAGGTCGTATTCGGCGCTCTCGACCGAGAACGGCCCCCGTTGAGTCGAGTCCTGCGCGGCGGCCTCGTGACTGAGCAGCAACAGCCCGAGCAGCGCGCTCAGCGCCCAGCAGAGTGAGCGGCTCATGGCGCCTCCTGCACGGCGGACTTGTCCAGATGGCCGTAGAGCCTGCCGGGAGCCAAGGGACCCAGGGCCACGCTCACCGGCGCCCCGTCCGTGAGCGCGGCGAACTGCTCGGGCGTCACCGGAAAGACGGCTCCCCTCTCCCTGACGGTCGGGGAGTTCCTGTAGAGCTTGAATACGGCCGCGCCGACGTGCAGGACGGGATCGTGATTACCGATGGGCAGGAGCGGCAGCTCGCCCCGCACCTCGATCTCGTAGCCGCCGGCCGTCTGTCGCAGCAGCACCTCGGAATCAGCCTCGACGGCCTGGGATACGCTGCTCACCGACTCGCGCTCCGAGGGCCGGTCCGCCTCGTGGCGGTTGCAGGCGCCCGGCCCGACGGACCATACGCCGACCAGAGCCACCCCGACGGCACGACCGAGCGGCGTGTTGTGCCAGCTCGTTCGCTGCCTCGCGCGCGTGGCCCTCGCTCGCCATTGCACCGCAGCATCGCTTTCCCATTCACGTGCCATCGCTGCCTCACCTTCGCAAGTAGCCTCGTCCTCTCGCGCCCCCGCAACGCGAACCGTGCCAGTATCGCAGTCGAGCCTAGGCCGACTCGCATTCGAATACAACCCCGTCAAGACGCGAGGCGCGCCAATCCGACGAGCCCGGAAAGTCTGCTCGTTTGCCATCCACTGGGCCGGTGCGGATCGGTCTGATCCCACCCGGGGTGTTGACGTGCGGACCGTTCCGACTGGATCGCGCGGGTGTCTCAAGCTACGCTCCTGCTGACCGTGACGGATGGGCGCGACATGCCGGGGGCCGCGAGATCGCGCGAGCGCAGGCCCCAGGAGCGCGTGGATCGCGAAGGGCCCCCCCGATTCGCGCTAGGCTCGGCGTGGTTCGTTGTGGTGGCCAGCTCCCTGGCGATGCTGAGCTGCGACGGCCGAGCCGAGACTGCATCACACGCCGCAACGGGTGGAGCGGGTGCGGGTGGCGCCTTGCCAGCCGAGACCGGTGGCTCGGGCCAGAGCGGCGTTTCCGGCGCGGTGTCGTCGGGTGGCACCTTGCCAGCCGAGACCGGTGGCTCGGGCCAGAGCGGCATTTCCGGCGCGGTGTCGTCGGGTGGCACCTTGCCAGCCGAGACCGGTGGCTCGGGCCAGAGCGGCATTTCCGGCGCGGCGTCGTCGGGTGGCACCTTGCCGGTCGCAACCGGTGGCTCGGGCCAGAGCGACGTTTCCGGCGCGGGGCCGTCGGGTGGAGACGCTGGCGGCCGTTCATCCATGGCCGGCAGCGGCGGGCGCGCCCCGAACGCGGGTGCACCTGCGCTCGGCGGATCGAACGGGGGCACCGCGACCCCCGGCACCGGCGCCCAGCCCGATGTCGGCGGCGCGGGTGCCCGGGGCGGCGTAGACGGCGGCGGTGGAGACGACGGCGTGGGTGGCGCAACAGCGGGCGGAGCGGGTGGCGGGGGAGGGCGCGACGAGTGGGCGGAGGGTGAGTTCCGGGTGTGCGTGGTTGGCGAATACGACGCGCACACGCGTGCCAAGGTCTACCGCTACGATGCCGCGACGGCTTCGTGCGTCACGCTCTTGCTCGAGGCGCCGGGCTGCTCTCTGCGCCCCGGCTTTCTGGTCGACGACTCATGGTGCCTGGCCGACGCTATGGTCCTCCCGAACGTCGAAAGCTGCGACTCGACCGACCCCCCGATCACCGATCCGACCCCGTTCCTGGCGGAGTCCGTGACAGGAAGCTTCTCCGTCTCCGCCGACTACTTGCTCGAAGCAGACGTAGCGCTCACGTTCGCCTCGGGTGGACCGCCGGACCGCACTGTGAAGGTTTCTGGCTGTCGCCTCGCCGGCTGCGGTGCCGACGACTGTCGTCAGTAGCGGCTCGTTCACGGAGCCTCCTTCTCTCCACGCCGTGCGTTCCTCGACGTCCCCCGATCTCGCCGGCCGCTGCCCACGCTGCTGGATCCAGCGAGCGTGGTGTCTGTGCGACCTCATCCCGGAGATCCAGACGGCCATCGAAGTCGTCATCGTTCGCCACCGCATCGAGTTCTGGCGCACGAGCGGCACAGGACGCATCGCTGCGCTCGCGCTCGCGCGCTGCCGTATCGTCCAGCTCGAGGACGACTTCGATGCCGTCAACGCCGAGCTCGACAAGCTCGGCGGCGCCTGGCTGCTCTACCCGGATGGGAGCACGAGCTCGGCGGCGTCGAGCCGAACCGGCCCGAGCCCGTCTCGTCTGATCGTGCTCGATGGCTCCTGGCGTCAGGCCCGGCGCATGCTCAAGCGTTTGCCGGCCCTGTGGCTACTGCCCCGCCTGTCGTTGCCCGACAAGCCAGACCCACCGCTCAGGTTGCGCACCGGGCGCTGTTCGCGTGAGCGCTCGACGCTCGAGAGCATCGCGGACGCGCTGCTGCTGTTCGAGGGCCAGGGGGCATCGCAGGCCCTGTGCCGAGTGCACGAGCTGTTCGTCGAACGTTCGCTGCGACTGCGGGGAAGGCACGGCTGGAGCTCGGAGCGGGCGAGCCGGCTGCCGCAGGCGCTTGGGGCAGGGGCGCCAAAGCGCGACTCTGGCGGGCCCTGAGCCCCGAGGATCTAGACCCCGTTCGGTCCAGGCCCCCCGGCTGGTTCGGCGCCCCTCGCGCCTGCCGTATGCGATGGTCCAGCCCCATCGCAGCGGTACATGGCCCTGCGTAGTCTCGATCGCACCGTGCGCGTGATTTTTCTCGTCGACACGAGGCCGGCTGCGATCGATACCTCCCCGAGCTCATCGTGATCGAGATTGTGATCGTCGGTCGAGGCGGCCAGGGCGGCGTGACACTCGCCAAGCTGGTGGCGGGCATGCACTTCAGTCGGGGCCGCCACGTGCAGGCCTTCGGCAGCTACGGCGCGGAGCGATCGGGTGCTCCGATCAAGGCCTTCATCAGGATAGACGAGCGAGAGATTTCGTCGCGCAACCAGATCTACGAGCCCGACGACGTCATCGTCCTCGACCCGGCGCTGATCGCCCCATCCGTGGCCCTGGGTATGAAGCCAGCAGGCTGGGTGATCCTCAACTCGCCCGAGGCCCCCGGGCATTTTGCCGAATGGTTCGGCGGTCACCGCGTGGTGACCGTGGACGCGACCCGCATCGCTCTGGCCAACTCGCTCGGAACGCGAACGACTCCCATCGTCAACACGACCATGCTCGGGGCCATCGCGCGCGTGTTCGAACTCGACATCGATGACGTACGAGAGGCGTTGACCGAGTCCGGGTTCGGAGGCGCCAACGTCACGGCAGCGATCGAGGCGCACGAACGTCTTCGGATCGGAGCCGCTGGGAGCCATCCGGCCGTGGTGGGTGCTCCGGTGCGTCCCGGCCCCTCCGGCGTGAGCATCCTGGAGCGCGCGGGTCGTCCGCCGGTGGCCAAGACCGGCTCCTGGGCGAAGCAGCGCCCCCGGCGAGTCGAGCTCCTGTCGCCGTGCAACGCGTTTTGTCCAGCGGGCAATGACGTGCGCGGCTTCCTGGCGGCCGCGCGCAACGGGGACTATGCGCTGGCGCTCGAGGTGCTTCGGCGCACCTCCCCGCTGCCCGCCGTGTGCGGGCGCGTGTGCCCGGCTCCGTGCATGGACGGATGCCACCGGCTCGATCTGGACGGCTCGGTCAATATCCGCGAGCTCGAGCGCTTCGTCGCAGAGCATGCGGTGCCAGCGGCGTCCATCCCCGAACCGCAGGGGGGCCCGGTTGCCGTGATCGGCTCCGGACCGGCGGGGCTGAGCGCCGTCTACCACCTGGTTCGTCGCGGCTATGCGGTGGAGCTCCACGAACGCGACGCCGAGCTCGGCGGGCTGATGCGGACCGGGATCCCGGCGTACCGGCTGCCCCCCGAGGTCTTGGACCGGGAGATCGCGGAGATCGTCCGGTGCGGGGTGAAGGTGAAGACCGACGCCCGGGTGGGACCGAACGAGCTCGTAGCCATTGCGCGTCAGTGCGTCGCCGTCTTCGTGGCCACGGGGCTGCAGAGCATGCGCGGACTGGGTTTGGGCGATGCTCCCTCGCCCCGTATCGTGCAGGGGCTCGTGTTCCTCGACCAGGCTCGGCAGGGGCTCGTCCGGGTGGACGGCGAGGAGGTCGTGATCGTCGGCGGAGGCAACACGGCACTGGACGCGGCGCGCAGCGCTTTGCGGCTCGGAGCTCGCTCGGTTCGCATCCTTTACCGCCGAACGCGCGCCGAGATGCCGGCCCTGCGGGAGGAGCTCCAAGAGGCTCTGGAAGAAGGGATCCGATTCGACGAGCTGGTGGCGCCGGTAGGCGTCCGAGACAGCGGCTCATCGCTGGTGCTCTCGTGCGCCCGCATGCGTCTGGCTGAACCGGACGCATCCGGTCGGCCCAGGCCCGTGCCGGACAGCGGACCCGGCTCGCGCTACGAACTCGAATGTGCGCGTGTGGTGCTGGCGCTCGGGTCGTCCCCGGATGCGTCCATCCTGCCTGGCGTGGCGCAAGGGTTGGCCGAAGGCGTCCTGCTCACGCTCGAGAGCAAACCCGTGCTCGTGGGCGGCGATTTCGCGACCAACGAAGGAACCGTGGCTCATGCCATTGCCAGCGGGCGCCGGGTTGCGGAGCACATCCACGCGCTCGTGAGCGGCGTGCCCCTCGAACCGCGACTTCCACCCGAGGTCGTGCCCGCCGAACGCATCCGCACCAGCCACTTCCCGCGTGCCGACCAACAGCAGCCGCCCGTGCTCGTTGCCGAGCAGCGAGTCCAGAGCTTCCGCGAGGTGCGCGGCGGCCTCGGCCCCGAACAGGCACGAAGGGAGGCGGCGCGCTGCTTCACGTGCGGCGCGTGCACCTACTGCGACATCTGTCGTGCTCACTGCCCGGAGGGCATCGTCACCCGAGACGGCAGCGTGACCTATCGTTTCGACTACGACTACTGCAAGGGTTGCGGGATATGTGCGCTGGAATGCCCGCGAGGCGTCGTCGTCATGGAGCAGATCTGAGGAGCCTCGACCCGCGATGGCCATGAAACTCTGCACCGGCAACTATGTCGCGGGCTACGCGTTGGCCCTGGCAGGTGAAGCGAATCGCCACGCCAGGGGGGTCGCCGCCGGCGGCTACCCGATCACTCCGCAGAGCGAGATCCTCGAGTTCCTGCGGGGCTTCCGGTTCACCAAGGGGCGGGTGCAGCCGGTCGAATCGGAGCACAGCGCCATGGCCCTGTGCATGGGAGCCTCGCTTGCCGGGGCCCGCGCGTTCACCGCGAGCTCGTCGAACGGCCTCGCGTTCATGGTCGAGAACATCTACGCCGCTGGTTTCTGCCGGCTTCCGATCGTGATGGTGGCCGTCAATCGGACGCTGGGGCCGCCCTGGAACCTCTGGGTCGACCAGGGTGATACCCTGGCGCTGCGCGACACGGCCTGGCTGCAGTTCTACTGCGAAACGCACCAGGATATCTGCGACACGGTGCTGATGGCCTTCCGGATCGCCGAAGATCCACGGGTGCTTCTGCCCGCTGTCGTAGCGTACGATGGCTTCATCGTGTCGCACACGTCGATGGGTGTGGATCTTCCGACCCAACAGCTCGTGGACAGGTACCTTCCTCCGTGCAACGTGCCGCACCGGCTCGATCACGAGCACCCCCACATGGCCGGGGCGATTCTGACGCCCGAAGATACGTTCAGCCACCGGATCGAGGTCGAGCAGGCCATGGCTCGCGTTCCCCAGGTGCTCGAAGAGGCGCGCGCGGAGTTCGACTCCGTGTTCGGACGCACGCCGGATGGTGCTCTCGTCTCCTACCGCACCGAGGACGCAGAAGCCGTGCTGCTGGCCTGCACCTCCGTCGCGAGCACCGCGCGCGAGGCGGTCGATTCGCTGCGCGCCCGGGGGGCTGCGGTGGGACTGGTCAAGCTCAAGCAGTTCCGGCCGTTTCCGCGGGCACCACTACGTGAAGCGGTCGGCGCGGCCCGCCGCATCGGCGTGCTCGATCGCAACATCTCGCCCGGTTCGGGGGGGGTCTTCTGGGGAGAAACCTGCACGACCTTCACGGGCCGGGCAGACGTACTGATCCAGGACTATCTGGTCGGACTCGGCGGCGGCGACGTCACCCCTGACATCATCGAGCGCGCGGCGGTCGACCTGCTGGGGCGCGAGCGAGCCGGAGAGCCCGCGTGGCCGGAAAGGAGCGGAGTCTAGCCATGAGCGCCGACGCTACCGAGCCGTTGCCGTGGACGGAGTCGTTGGGCTGCCCGACGAACATCCTGCGTCCCGGCAACACCAATTGCCCCGGTTGCGGCATGTCCGCTGCACTCCGATGGCTCGAGCGCGCCCTGTCAGGTACACCGGTCATCCTGTGCATCCCGGCAGGATGCGCCGTGGTCACGGCCGGTATCCACCCGATCAGCGCCTACGGCGTGCCCACGGTGGCGACACCGTTCGCGTCGTCGGCTGCCGTCGCGGCCGGCATCCGAATCGTGCAGAACCTCAATGGGGATCCGGGCCAGACGCTGTGCTGGGCAGGCGACGGCGCCACGTACGACATCGGCGTGGCCAGCGTTTCGGCAGCCGCCGAGCGGGACGAAGACATCATCTACGTCTGCTACGACAACGAAATCTACGGCAACACCGGCGGACAGCGTTCGAGCTCCACGCCCATTCACGCCGTGACGACCACGACCCCAGGGGGCAAGAGCCAGCACAAGAAGAACATCATGGCCATCGTGGCCGCGCACCGCATTCCGTACGCGGCCACGCTGTCGCTGGCGCATCCGGACGACTTCCTGCGCAAGGTGCGCTACGCCGCGAGTATCCGCGGCTTCCGCTTCCTGCTTATTCATTCGCCGTGCCCCACCGGTTGGAAGTCCGATCCCGCCGAGAGCATCGAGCTCGATCGTCTGGCCGTGGCCTCGGGGCTCTTTCCTCTGTACGAGGTCTTCGACGGCCGCCGCTATCGCATCAACGTGCGCCCGAGCGGCGTGTCTCCCGAGGAGTACTTCCGCAGACAGGGACGCTTCTGGAGGGTCGCCCACGACTGGAAGGGCCTGGACGACATGAAGCAGGAGTGGGAGTACCTCGAGAACATGGCGAGCCTGAGTCCGGCGGAGTAGCCCGGGGGGACCCTCGTTTGCCGCGGTCGGGCGCCCGTGTAACCCTTGTGCCGTGAGCGTCACCCCAGAGCAAACGGCCAGAACGTTGCGGCGGCGCGCTTTGGCCGCGGACCAGGAGCGGCGCGTGCGTGCAGCGAGGATCCGAGAGCAGGTGATCGCTTACGTTCGCCCGCGGCTCGATGCGGGCAGTCGCGCCTGGCTCATCGGATCGTTGGCGTGGGGTGGCTTCGCCGAACGAAGCGACGTGGACTTGGTGCTCGATGGGGTCGCGAGCGACCGCGCCAGCGAGATCGAGCTCGGGCTGGTCCGAGGGCTCCAGGTACCCGTCGACGTTCTGCAACTCCAGGACCTCGGCGAAGCATTTCGTCGGCGCGTCCTCGACGAAGGAGTTCCTCTGCATGAACCATGACCCCGAAGGCCTCGTCCGCCTGAGGCGGCTCGAGGTGGAGCTCGGCAGCGATCTCGAAGCGCTCTGCGCTCGATACCGCGAGGTCCGTGCCGTACTTGCCGACTGGGAATCTGGAACGGAGCCCGACCGATCGTGACTGATCGTGACTGCCGTGAACCTTCACGGCTGGTACACGGCGTTGGAGCACGGCCTGGAACGCGTTGCGCGCGTCATCGACCAGACGCTGCCAGCGGTCCGGCGTGGCACGTCGAGCTTCTCTCGCAGATGGAGATCGAGATCCCGGAGCTCCGTCCTCCGGCCATTGGGGTGGAGGTGGTGCCGCAGTTGCACGAGCTCAGGAAGTTTCGCCACTTCTTCCGGAACGCGTACGTCTTGGAGCTCGAACCGCACCGCGTGCGCGACCGGGCGCGGGACCTCGTCCGAGCGCATCCTCCAACGGAGCTGCTCTCGCGCGCCCTGCTCGATCACGTTGCCCGAAGCCTCGCGGAGGTGCGTGGCGGCGGGTAGCGACACGAGCGTCATCCAGGCCGTGAGCCTTTGGCCTCCAGCAGCGAGAACAGCTGCAGGTTGACCACGGCGACGTTTTCGACCGGTTCGGACTGGGCGACGATGCTTCTGAGCTCTCGAAAGTAGGCTCGCTGCAGCGCATCCAACCGTTCCAGATCGGCATTGGACACACCGAAGAGGTTGTAGGAGAACACGCCCGGTGACCCGCCCCGATAGCGCGCCGTGCCCACGTCGAACCACCATGCCTTCAGTTGGCGGGCGGACCTGGGATCGCGGCGCGTGTCGATGGACTGGATGTTGCGGATCACCCATTTGCCGTCCCTGGACTCGATCTGCCCGGTGCTCTCGAGCACCTCGATGCACGCGTCCTCCTCCTGTTGGCTCAAGCCCAGGCGCCCGGCGAGCCAGCCCCGGTGGTGTGCTCGGAGGCCTCGGTACTCCGCCAGCTCCAGGGCCCGCAGCACCGCGTGCGACCAGGGCCGCTCGTAGGCAGCCTTGCGCGCCAGCTGCAGCCGTTGCCAGTCCGCCTTGGCGCAGGGCAGGGTCTCGGGGTCGACGAAACAGGCGACGAAATCCAGGAGCCTGAGCGACATCCCCTCGATGGCCTGCAGAAAGTCGGGCAGACGCGGCTCGGCCGACCCGTTGAGCCAGCGCGACAAGGCGAATCGGCTGGATCGGAGAGTGCGCGCCGTCTCGACCAGGGTGGTGTTGCCCTTCAGGTCCGTGAGCAAGGCGGCGACCCCGCCCACCGAGGCCGGATCGTGCTGGCTCATCCACGGCGGGGGAGCACCGTAGAACCGCTCCAGAGCCTGCTCGAGGTTCACCCCCACCCGACGCGCCAGCCCGAGGAACGCAGCTGCCGTCGGTGCTCCCTTCTTGGCCTCCCAGATGTAGAGGATGTTCGTGCGGTAGCCGAGCCGCCGACTCAGGGCCATCTGGGAACGCCGACCCCGCAGGGCCCGCACCAGCTCGGCGCCGAGTTGGGCGCAGTCGACCAGCAACGCGGTCATTCATGGACTATCGCACATTGTTGTGCTCCATACACCATGAAATGTGCGCAGGCGAACTAGACAGGTGCCCAGCGGCCTCGCATAGTCCTCGAATGGACACGATGGGCATGCGGGACAGGCTCGGGCGCACGCGGGACCCAGCTGGGGCGCTGGTCGAGTTGGCCGTCGCGGGGCTTTTCGCTGTGGGGTGTGCCCACGGCGGGCAGACCGGAGAAGAAGCCGATGGCAGCGAGATGGGCAAGGACGAGGTGATCCACGAAATCCGGGGCACGACCGAGAGGCTCGAGGCGACCGGGCCGGAGAAGGGTCAAGCCTCGGCGGACAATCAGGACTTCGCCTGGCGGATCCTCGCGCTCGAGTCGACTCCGGACCACAACACTGTGCTCTCCCCGTACAGCATCTCGGTGGCGGCGGCGATGCTGTCGGCGGGTGCCGGGGGCGAGACCCTGAGCGAGATCCGAGAGGCTCTCGGCTTCACTACCGAAGGCGACGCATTCCACGCGGCACACAACAGGCTGCTCCAGTCGCTCGAAGCGCGAAACCACGAGGGTTCGGAGGAGACCAACGCACAGACGCTGAAGCTCACGGACGATTTCTGGATGCTGCCGGAGCTCAGGCCCGCGGACGCGTTCCTCGACGTTCTGTCCGCCTACTACGGGATCGGCGTGCATCTGGCTCGCTTCGACACGAAGCCCGAAGAGTCACGACAGGCCATCAACACCAAAGTGGCCGAGGACACCGGTCAGTTGATCGACGAGCTGTTGCCCGAGGGCTCCATCGACGGCGCCGTGGTGTTCGTGCTTACCAATGCGATCTACTTCAAGGCGAACTGGGCGGAACAGTTCGAGCCCTCTCTCACCGAGGACCTTCCGTTCCAGACGAACACGGGAGAGAGCCTCGAAACTCCCTTGATGCACAACGCATCCCTCGAAGCCCGATACGAGGCGGCGAGTGATTTCACGGCGGTCGCTTTGCCCTACTTCGGCAAGGAGCTCGAGCTCGTGGCGATCATGCCGACCCCGGGGACGTTCGAGAGCTTCGTGCAGGATTTGGATGCCGCTCGTGTCGAGAGCATCCTCGACGGCCTCGAGTCCGGGCTGGTGGATCTGCGCTTCCCCAAGTTCGAGATCGAAGCCGAGGTCCCGCTGAAGGAGCACCTGCAGGCGCTCGGGATGGTGCAGGCGTTCAGCTCGAGCTCGGCGGACTTCGGGCTCATTGCTCCGGGCGTCTACCTCAGCGATGCGTTCCACGACGCGACCCTCATCCTGGACGAGGAAGGCACGGAGGCCGCTGCGGCCACGGCATTCGTCGGCACTCTTTCGGCCGACCCCATAGACACCCCCGTCCCGCTGGTCTTCGACCACCCGTTCGTGTTCTTGATCCGCGACGTTCCCACCGACGCCACGCTCTTCGTCGGGCAGTTCGTCAGTCCCGAGTGAGGGCAGGACCGCCGCGCTTGCGGCCTCCAGCAGCCGGCGGTACATAGCGCCCGATTATGGGTTTCTCCTGCGGAATCGTCGGTCTGCCCAACGTCGGCAAAAGCACGTTGTTCAATGCGCTGTCTTTGGGCCACGCGGAGGCCCAGAACTTCCCCTTCTGCACCATCGAGCCGAACGTCGGCGTGGTGAGCGTGCCCGATCCACGGCTCGACGCGCTGGCCCCGCTTTTCGAGCCCGAACGGGTCGTTCCGACCACGCTCCGTTTCGTGGATATCGCGGGCCTGGTCCGTGGGGCGTCACGGGGCGAGGGGCTCGGTAACCAGTTCTTGGCGCACATCCGCGAGGTGGACGCGATCGCGCACGTCGTACGCTGCTTCAACGACGAGAACGTCACGCACGTGGAGGGGCGGATCGATCCAGTGAGCGATGTCGCGACGGTGCACACGGAGCTGTGTCTGAAAGACATGGAGACGGTAGAGCGCCGGCTGGATCGCGCGCGGACGCAGAGTAAAGGGGGCGATCCCCACGAGAAGCACGCGATCACGGTCTGTGAGCGTGTGATGGAGCATCTGAACGCCGGGCATCCCATGCGTTCGCTGGAGCTCGCCGAGGCGGACCGCGCTCTGATGAACGAGCTTCACCTGCTCACGGACAAGCCGGTGTTCTACGTCGCGAACGTGGCGGAGTCGGCGCTCTCGGATCTCGAGGGCGACCCCGTGCTCACGGCGCTGCGCGAGGCCGCCGCGGCCGAGCACGCCAGCGTGGTGCCGCTGTGCGCCTCGGTGGAGGCGGAGCTCGGCGAGCTCGATCCGAGCGAACGCGCCGAGTACGCCGCGGCGGTGGGGCTGGAGGAGCCGGGGCTACACCGGGTGATTCGCGCGGGGTACGAGTTGCTGGGTCTGATTACGTTCTTCACCGGGAACGCGAAGGAGCTGCACGCCTGGACGGTGCGGTCCGGCTCGACCGCTCCGGAGGCGGCGGGAGCCGTGCATTCGGACTTTCAGAAGGGGTTCATCAAAGCCGAGGTCATCGAGTGGGAGACGCTCGTGACGCTCGGGAGCGAGGCGCGGGTGCGTGAGGCGGGGAAGCTCGCGATACAGGGGAGGGAGTATGTCGTGCGGGATGGGGATGTGATGTATTTCAGGTTCAAGGTGTAGGGCGGGGTTGTGGACCGCAGTGGTCCAGTTTGGCGACAGGAGGTCGATTTGGGCGATGAGTGGGTCAGTTTGGCGACAGGCGGGCCCCGGGGTCCCGGCAGGGGAGGAGGCGAGGGGACCGCTTGGGTTGGCGGGCGCCATGGCTGGTGGATGGCAGCCGCCACCTCGCGTGCAGCGCGCAGCGCAGACTGGGAGCACTGTGCGGCTTGGCACGATGATCGCCATGGCCGTGCTGTATGGGCAGCTGCGGCGCAGTGCAAGAGCGGGCTGGTCGCGAGCAGCCCGAGCGGCCGCACGCGTCCGAGTCCCTCGCTCGACCCTATCGCCGCCACGAAGCCGAGAGGACTGTCCTGTACCAGATCGTCTCTGAGCACCTCGAGACGTTCCTCGATGAAGTGCACAGCCACTACGACAAGCCGCTGCCCGCGTATGTCGAGAAGGAGCTGCGCGAGTTCATGAAGTGCGGTTTGCTTCCCTACGGATTCTTGAGGGCCCGCTGCAAGAGGTGCGGCAACGAGCTGCTCGTGGCCCTATCGTGCAAACGGCGAGGCGTCTGTTGCAGTTGCAATGCAAGACGCATGTGCGCCACTGCGGCCCACTTGACCGACCGCCTCATCCCCGACGTGCCTCTTCGTCAGTGGGTCTTGAGCGTCCCGTACGAATTGCGCTTGTTGCTCGCGCGTAGCGCCGATGCCCTGTCTGCCGTGGGCCGCATCTTCGTGCAGGAAATCTTGCGCTTTCAGCGACAGCAGGCGCAGACCCACCGCCTCGCGCACACCCGCGGCGCAGCCGTGCTGTTTCCGCAACGCTTTGGGGACAGCCTCAATCTGATCCCCCGCGCGTGAGGCCTCCTCCCGCCACGGCTGCCTGCTCGTCGTCCTTGCCGGTGGCGGGAAGCGCGCGCGCCGGCAGCACCTCGGTCGCGACCGCGTTGGTGAAGCGCGGCAGGCGCGGTGTGCGCCATGACGCTTGTCGCCTCGATGCGTTCTGGCCGTCAACCGGTTCCCTCTGCTGGCCCGGATAGCCGCTCTCGGAGGCAAGCGGCCATTCGACCCACCGGCAGTGTCGCGGGACTAGCCGCCGCCGAAGCTGGAGCACGGTCACGTCGCTTCTGGCCGCGAGCCCTCACACCGGCAGCCGCACCTCCCTCGAACACTCCGTGAGCGTCCACCGCGACGGCGTGACAAGAAGCAGCTCGGCCAACCCATACGGCAGAACCTGCTCGGCCCACGGCCGACTGGGCTGCTCCAGGACGAACTGCTGGCAGACCGCCATCCCCATCGCCAGCCGCCCGCTGGCGTGCGCCATGAGCTCTCGTTCCTCCGCAGGCCTCATCCGCCGCTGGTCCAGCGGATAGCCGCGGAACTGGCCGGCATGGATGTTCTCTACAGGCCCGTTGCGCCATGCCACGTTCAAGAGCGCGTTGCCGAACAAACGGCTCGGGTGTCGCGCGGCGTCCCCACGCACCCGCTCGAGCTTCGTGCTGTCAGCCAGCTCGAGGAGCCGGGCCGCAGCTTCCGGCTGCGCCAGCGCAGCAAACGTCGTGAACTCGAGCTTTGCGCTCTTGCGCGGCATCGGAAGGTACACGACCGCGCGGCTGACGAGTCGTTCGTACAGGCGCCGGCCCGGGTCGGTCCGGCAGAGATCGATCCACTCCGCAAGCGCGGCGGACGCCTCGATGTTGATGCGCGCCATCTCCTCGTCGCTGATACGGCTCGTGCTGGGCGAGTCGACCTCCGCCCAGGCGGGCTTCTCGCGATCAAGCAGCACGGCCAGATACGATCCCCAGCGCAGCGCGACCGCCGCGGCCGCCACGCCCTCGCGACCGATCACCGAACCCGACGGCGGCCTGGGCGGATCTGGCTTCTCGTCGAGGTAGCCAAGCACCTGCCGGAAGAGAGTCGTCCGGGGCGGCTCGACGACGTGCAGCAGACCGTCGGGGCCATGGACATCCAGGCAGCAGCCGGCATCGAGGACCAGCTCGGCGTTGACGCGGACGCGAACGCGAACGGGACGGCGCGACTCACCCGGGCTCGAGCTACAGGAGCTCACATCCTGCCTTTCGATTCACCAATTCGCCGAGCAGCCGAAGCTCGGTCTTGGTCGGCTTCCACTGGCTCAAGTGCTCGAGTCGCCGCTTCGCGAACCGGTGTTCCGCCGGAACCACGCCCGGCGACGGCCTCGAGAGCTGCAGCGGTCCGAGCGCAGCCTCGGGCACCCTGGCCGAGACGAGGGACTTGGACCGTCGGGGCGCCGTAGCGCGCCGCTGGCTCTGCGACCGCGAGTAGGTCGGCCGTGGGGTGGCTCCAGGCATTCCGCCCAAATGCGGGCAGCGTCGTCGCGAGAGAGGTCGTACTTGGCAGCGTTGCGACGCTGGTAGTTGCGCCACCGTTGCTGGCGAGGACGACCACGATGGTCTCCGCCAAGCACTTGATCCTGGCCGAGTCGGGCAGAGAGGTCACGACCATCCACGACTTCGCGCTCGGCGACGG